>JAPKAX010000166.1 GCA_028825025.1 Rhodospirillales bacterium
CAAAGCTTAATTTACTAAAACCTAAAAGTTTATATGGTCGAATTGTATCTAACGCTCATATAGTGAGTTAGTGGTACAATTTTGATCTGTTGGAATAGCTTTCATGGCCGATGAATTTAATGGTGTTTATGCAAACGGCTTAGACGCGATTGCAAAAGAGCTCCGCCAAGAGTTTTTTGATTAAGCTAAAGAAATTATAACAAATCTTGATTTGCGGCTTGATGGTTTTAGCAATGAACGTAATCTAAAATAAGAAATGGTTGCTACCTTTTCTCGGGCTGCTTTGAAACTATGAGCTCAAGCTCGAACCATTGGGATGGGGCTTGTAGGCTTCATTGCCCACAGACTTGAAGACTATATGTCCGGTATGGGGACAGATGTATCACCTGTATCAGTAGACGATTATTCTTCGTTTGTAATATGTTATAGAAGGATGCTTGGCTTTGGACGCTGACGCAGCACATTTGATGCGTAAGTTGCCGTCAAATGTGAGCTTTGCAGTCGAAGACGTTGAAACCTGAACAGTTGAAGTCATGTTAATGATGCTTCATGGGGCCGCTAATCACTACGTGCAGCGTTAGTTGCAGCAATGTCGGTATGTGGGGTGATAACCGTACTAGAAGCCTTCTCGCTGATCGCACAAACAAAACTGGACTTAATTATTATATCAGCAATGTTGCCTGAATTGGACGGTATTGATCTTGGAATTGGGCTTTTCAGCATGTCTGCCACCCACAACATTCCCTTAGCTCAAATCTCAAGTCATGAGCCTGATGACGAGCATTTCGCGCTGGTCCCAGCTAATATTTCGATTATTTAAAAGGGGCCACCCTTTGTGACGATCTGTTTGCGACCCTCGATAATCTGTTCTTGATTTAACGAACCCGCATTTAGCCAATCACAAAAAAAATTAGCCGTTCACCAACAAGCTAATCATTAAGTTTTAGTCACAACAGAATTGCACGTCCTAATCGGACGCACGGTCTATGTAATACTGCTAACGGCAAAGACCGTACTTCGTCGATATGTCAGGCTAAAGCCTAGAACCCTTCGCGCTCGATGCGCTTACGCTCTAATTTACGCGCACGACGAACAGCTTCAGCCTTTTCACGGGCTTTGCGTTCTGACGGCTTTTCGTAAGCGCGACGAAGTTTCATTTCACGGAAAATGCCTTCACGTTGCATTTTCTTTTTCAGGGCTTTTAGGGCCTGGTCGACGTTGTTATCTCGAACACTGACTTGCACGTTTGCTAATCTCTCTACATGTTAGTTACCAAGGAACAATCTAGTTCCCTATTGAGGTGCGGGTTCTAACACATCATATCCGGGTTGTGAAGGGTGAATACCACTTTTATTTATATTATAAATGCTTTGTATACTGTGGGTTTGAGGTGATTAAGACAATATGGCCATATTAAAAATTGCAAGAATGGGGCATCCAATACTGGCAAACCCCAGTGTTTCTGTCGAAGATCCAACGAATCCAGAAATCCACCACCTGATCAGTGATATGATTGAGACCATGCGCGATGCACCTGGTATTGGTTTGGCAGCCCCACAAGTGCATATCCCCAAACGCGTTGTGATTTTTTATGTACCAGCTTCCCGGATGCCTGATGGTGAAAAAGAAATTGGGCTAACAGCCCTAATTAACCCCGAAATTGTAGCCTTGTCGGACGAAATGGTGATTGGGACAGAAGGTTGTTTGTCGCTTCCGGGTATGGCTGGAAAGGTACCTAGGTATACACATATTCAATATTCAGGACTTTTGCCAAATGGTGACAAATTAGTGGTTGAAGCCGAAGGCTATCACGCGCGCATTGTTCAGCATGAATGCGATCATCTGAATGGAATTCTTTATCCAATGCGGATGGAAGAGTTGAGTACGTTCGGTTATACTGAAGAACTACAGAAATCAGCTGATCAAAATGGAGCAGTTAATAATGACGAATGATCTGCAAAACAGGCGCGATATACTTATTGAGGCTGCGCTTAAACACATGGCTTTTGATGGATGGTCTAATAGTGCTCTTATTCAAGGGGCCATCGACGCTGGAATGCCAGAAAATATGGTTCTTCGTGTTTTTCCGAATGGCATGAACGAAGCAATTGAACATTTCGCAGATTGGTCGGACCGGCGAATGGTTGCAGCACTTGAGCCCAAAGGGCTAGATGTAATGAAGGTTCGTGACCGTATCCATAAATGTATCAAAACCCGTATTGAGATGAATGCGCCTCATAAGGAAGCGATTCGCCGGCTGTTATCTTATTTGGCATTGCCTATGAATGCCCCATTAGCGGCGCGCCTTGCTTGGCGAACGTGTTCAGTTATGTGGTATGCAGCGGGTGATCGTTCTACGGATTGGAACCACTATACGAAGCGGGGATTGTTAGCGAGCGTCTATTCAACAACCTTACTATACTGGATGAATGATGAGGGTGATGAGAATGGCAACTTTCCTGATACATTTGCGTTTTTGGATCGGCGTATTTCAGATGTCCTAAAAACGTTTGGCGTGCCGTATCAGCTGAAATCAATGTTGTCGCGCCTTCCGAATCCTTTTTCATTAAGGGCAAGACTTTAAGATTGGTTTTGATATTTGGCACAAATGATTTAAATTAACCTTGTAGATGTATTCTCTGCTTATGTTTCATATGTGTTTTCGCACGTGCAGTTGGATTTAGCTCAATGGACACTCAAATTTTTGCCGTTGAGGACGACATAATGATTTAGTCTTTCTTGCATATTACATTTGAATCCGAATGTTATAGTGTCCTAACAGCAGCAAGCGTTGTCGAAATGCGGACCCAATTTCAGTTTGGTGTGATTGACTTTGTGATCCTTGATTTGAGTTTGCCAGACGGTGATGGAATGGATTTGGTTAGCAAAGTTAGGGCAGATAGTTCAATATCTATCATTGTCGCGAGACCGCGTAAAAATGCAAAAGACCGGGTCGAGGCTTTTGAGTCGAGGCGCAAATGATTATTTGACCAAACCGTTCGACCCAACAGAAATGTTGCTTCGCTTAAAGACAATATTAAACAGCGAGACACCTACGCCAACAACACCCGCTTCAGCTTCTTCGTTACCAGTGAACAACACAGTAACGCCAGAGCGAAATAGACGCACCCCTTCAGCGCGTAACCCCGAATTACAAGAAACCACTCCAATACCTAATCCTCCGGTTGTTGATCCTCCTACCCATGTTGCAAGCCCTAGAATGTCAGTGGAATCAAGTTTGCAGATGACGGCATAGAGATCAGTCCGCTCGCCTATCGATCGACGAAAACCGCAATCGACAGGAATCTATGATAAATCAGTTATTATAGCGGGGCTTTTGGCCGTTGTCGCATTTGGTAGGGCTGTCATTTATCGGCTTGCCAATTAGACGAATGCGCCTACTGAGCGTTTTGCAACGGACACTGAAAAGCAAACGAGGCGTGGACTTTTAAATCCCCCATCAACCCCAAACGTAAAAATTGCGAAATCGTCTATACAGCAAGATAATGATTCTTCATCACAATCTGTAATATCGCGCAAACCAAACTCAATACCTCCGAAAACGTTGCCGTCTTTTGTGCCGCAAGACCTGGACGTTGAAACCACGCCTGAGGACCCAATGGCATGGGTTGCGAAAAGCAACTGCAAGGCGTTGCCTGATGTTAGCTGGTGGCGTGTTAAAACACATCTATAAATTGTTCGCTTTGTTAATCAAAAACACTGGGGGGAAACTGGCAATCGTATTTGAATAACTGGCGTGCGCCCATTGTTAAATTAAAAGATATCTCATCGCGCGGTTCAGGGATTAAGACGAGTTCTGCTCAGGTTTTAAAAGATAATTCATTAAGTGATTATATCAGGAATACATCAGATCGAATTATGATCATTCAATGCTCATCGCGGCATGGTCGGATGGCGAATAAAACGACAGAAGAATAAACAGGGAGTGGGCACAATCAGGGCGATTGCGCCCCAGAGTATTAAGGATTTTCTAAAGGCCCCGTTACGAAGGCCTTGGCGCTGGAGGGGCATCAGAGCCAGACAGTTAGGGGAGCTGTCTATTCTATAATCATTAACCCCTTTTTCGCAGGTGGCGTATCACATTCAAACACGGTTTTATGAGTAATTTATTCATTTTTAACTAAGCTAAAATCTGGCTTTGGACATCATCCTCTGCTTGTCGTATAATAAAGAGCAATTTCGTAGAGAAAGCTTAGTGAGAATATGTTTAGACAGCAGCCACCGCCCTTAAAAAAGTCCAATGGAATAAGTAATGAACCGCAGGGTTCAGAAAAAGTTGCGCGACCTCAACAAAATGCGGCTTCCGCTGGTGTCTATATGGCGCCAGATTTAGCCGATCATTTTTTGACCTGTTCCAAACTTGGCCGATATCTAACCGTTGAGAACGGAAGTCGGTTTGTGATCACCGATGATTTTAGAGCCTCTCCTGTCATTTCTTCTGCTTCGGCTATTGCTGCTATTTTTTCAAAGGATTTATTAGTGGCGCAAGCGGCTTTGTTGCCATTGAGCGAGACTGCACAAAAAATGACTGTTCGGGAACGGGATAGGTTCGAGCGTCTTTTTTCACTTATCGAGGATCAGGCATTAGCTGATCCGATTAAGAATTCTGCACGGTCCATCCGTGAAGCACATTTCAGAGGCGCTGAAATTCGCGCACTTGAGGCAGAGCTTGGCGATAAGCTCAGCCCTGCGCGCACCAGGTACCGTAAATTTTTAGATATTATAAAAAAACTAATGGATAAAAAAATGACTGCGGGGCCCTTTTTAGACGAATTTAGAGCTTTCACTCAAGATGTAGCAGGGCGCCTAGATTTCGGCATTTATAGTTTTTGCCTCGACCGCTTAATGGGAAGTTTGCAGGTTCCAAATAAGGTTAAAAAGCTTTTGGTGCTTGAGATGCTAAAATACCCGCCAGTCATCCGACGTGAACTTATAACCAATATTTTGGCGTTCCCGGGTCAAAACCAAGAATTGATCGATTTCGTTAAATATATGATCCAAAAAGATCTGGAAAAGACAGCAGCTATCGAAATAGAACTGTTGGAAGCATTTAAGCTTCAACGCCTATCGGTTAGCGATATTGAAGGTAGTCTAGCCGCTGGAGCGGCTTAGCGAAGCTCGATTAAACGGGTAATTGAGCTTCTGTTTCATTCTGAGCCTGACGGAAAGCATCTAGTTTTTCTGATATAGCATCATCACTAAGAGCCAAAATTGCCGCTGCCATTAAGGCTGCATTTTTAGCTCCTGCTTTGCCAATAGCCAGCGTTCCAACTGGAATGCCACCGGGCATCTGAACCATGCTCAACAAGCTATCAATACCACCCATGACCCGTGTTTCGATAGGAACACCAAGGACGGGAAGGGGGGTGATAGCTGCTACAACGCCGGGAAGCGCTGCTGCCATACCGGCTGCTGCAATAATTACTTTGATGCCTCGATCTTTAGCTGTTGCAGAAAATTCGTGGACTTGCACAGGGTTTCGATGAGCTGAAAGGGCTTTTGCTTCGAACGGAATTCCAAGTTCATTCAGCATATCTGCGGCATTTTTCATTGTTTCCCAGTCAGATTTACTGCCCATGATAATGCCAACAAGTGGTGATCCGTTACTCATTTTATGCTCCGTTTAAGGGGGGATACGATTTGGAAAAGAAATCATTATAGATCCCACGTTCGTACTGGCAAGTAGATCAATGATTTATTAACAAAACTTTGGTAAGTTTTTATATTGAATGCAGTCAGTATCCGGTTTTTGACGAACGGAGTGATTTTATGGATGTAAATCAAGCAAGTCCAATTACGCCTACGCATCCAGATTCTCGGACACCCCATCATGGGCGAGATCATTCTTCTGATGCGGATAAAAAAGAAGATGACAAAACTTCATTTGACTCGTGGCGAAATAGCGATGCCGTTGATATTGATCAAAGCTTAATTGGCGCTTTTACGCCTGAAGTTCAATCGATTATCGATACTCTGCGCCATCAAATTGAGCCCTTACGGCGCAGATTAGATGCGGCGGAGCACAGGGTTGATAAATTTAAGGGGCTTGCCGCTCAGCATGCTTTTTTAAACGTGCCAAATCGGCGCGAAATTCTTCGTGAAATTGACCATGTTATTGCCCACAAAGCAGAGCTTTCAATCCCACCTATCCTGATATTAATGCATATAGAGAATGCGGATCAGGTTCGTCGGGAACTTGGGCGCCAAGGACTGGATCATTATTTAGCAGCAATATGCGAACGCGTATCAAACACCATTGAGGAAACATCAGCGTTTGGTAATATTTGTGGTAATGATTTTGCACTGCTGATGTTGGGTGTGGATTACACTCAAGCAAAACGATCGGCTGAGCAGATCGTCTCAACAGTATGTGCCGAGCCGATTGATATGGGTGGGAGCTCGATCTCTATTCAATTTCTTATGGGTATCGCAGATTTACGTTATGTTGTTGATGCACTGGCCGCTGTGGTGTTGGCCGATCAAAACATGGTTTAAATACTATGATTTATGCGATGATGTCGGGAAGTAATTCGTTTCCGAAGAAAATAATTTGATCTTTTAAAAGAAGTTTACGCTTTTTGAGGCGCTGCATCTGCAACTGATCAGTTGATCCATCGCCGATTAGGTGTTCAATTACATCATCTAAATCCCGATGTTCTGTCCGTAAGTCTTCCAATTTTAGAGTAAGTGCTTTGATGTCGTCCATAATACCCTGACGTCTCCAAGAAAAAACATATTCTATCAGAAATTTATAGAGATTGGTAGGCTGTGATACCTATAAATGTAACTTAATCTCTATAGATTTTGAAATAAAAATGCACTACTGTCATAGGTGTATGAACTAACCATTTATGAGGAGGATACCACTGTGAGTTTGCAGAATAGAATCGAGTCTCTGAAAGTTAAACATGCAACGATAGAAAATGCGCTGGATGCGCACTCTAAAATTCCCCACCCAAATGAAATCGAACTGGCAGCCCTTAAAAAACAAAAGCTAGCCATTAAAGATGAGCTTGAGACGATAAGCCCCCACTAATAATTATTTTTATCATCTTAACTCCTTCGGGCTGAACTAAAGCCCGAAGGCTTTAGGTTAACGAAATGCAGGTTCATCAAAGCTCCTCAGTTTACGTGAACGGAGCGATTGATGTGTCACATCTTCACGCATAGATTCAACCGCATTTAGACAGATTTTCAGATGTTGGCTAACCCGTTCTTCGTAAAAATAATTGACCATTCCGGGCAATTTCCAATCGCGATCATCGGTCGATACCACGGTTCCGGTTCGCAAGCGTTGTTTCATTTCTGCCCCCGTCAATTCCGTCAAATTGCCAACAGCGTTAGTTAGCGCAACCTGAACCTCTGCAATTGCTGG
>JAPKAX010000009.1 GCA_028825025.1 Rhodospirillales bacterium
TTTGTTCTATATATATTATAAAGTAAAACCGACGTATGTCCACTTGTGACCCGAGCTATAAATATCGATATAGATGTTAAAACGGTGTATTTGGGTGCCCTGACAATGTGTGATGCAACTGGCTACAAAATTTGAAAAATGTTTGAAGAAGGTCTGTTAGGACAGTTCTATGATGCTAGTTTTGGTTTGGTCTATCCGGTCTTGAATGCGTTGTTGAAACAGGAGTATGTTTCGGTGACTCAAGTGGCTCAGGAAAAGTGGTCGGATAAAAAGACCAATAGCCTGACACCAGTGGGGCCCGGGTTTTTCAAACGCGCTTTAGTAAAACCACCAACAAAAGATAAAATTCATTCAGGACATGTCCCTCGGTTATTTTGTTGTCGATTATATGACCAAACTAGATTTGATTGCCGTTTACGATTCTTGTCTCCAACATTTTGAAGAACAAGCAGCCGGCGTTCGTAGCTTGGATAATGATGGCACCAAAATCGGGAAAGTTCTTCGCCGTAATTTGGGGTTAAATTTATACGAAACAATGAGCCGTTATCTGATTGAAAACCGTAACGAGTTATTCGATAGCACTTTAATAAATGAACTCGAAGGATTGAGTGATGACTGACCCGATTAAACCCAAACGACGTATAAAATCATCTCATATCATGGCGGCTATTTTGGCGCTTGGAACAATGGCCTGGATTGGCTCTGGTGTTGTTGGTAGCAATGAGCCCATAGCGAATACTGATGCGAATGCCCTTAAGGCCGAAACGCCATTGCCGTTTGTACGTGTTGCCCATTCGGTTGCTCAGTCTGTTGATCGGGAGGTTGTTTTGTTTGGCCATACGCAAGCCATTAAACAAGCTGATATTGCTGCTGAAATTTCAGGTCGGATTGTTAAAAAGTCGGCAAATAAAGGTGATGTGGTCAAAAAAGGTCAAGTTTTGTTCACTCTTTCAATCGAAGACCGCCTAAGTCAATTGAGTGAAGCAAAAGCGAAATTAGAACATAAAAAAATTGCTTATAACGCAGCTCAACGATTGTCAAAAAAACAGTTTCAGTCGAAAGTGAAATTGGCCGAAGAAAAAGCAAATTTAGAAGCAGCGAAAGCGACTTTGAAAGCCATTCAAATTGATATCTCAAAAATCTCAATTCGGGCTCCCATTGATGGATTGGTGAATGAGTTGCCTTTAAGCGTTGGGGATTATGTTAAGTCGGGCGATGTTGTTTCTGTAATAGTAGATTTGAATCCCATTAAAATTGTTGGCCAAGTTTCTGAACGCGATGTTTCACGCGTTCGTCTTGGTGCCAATGCAATGGCTCAATTAGCGGATGGCCAAAAGGTGCAGGGTGTAGTTAAATATATTTCCCGCATTGGGTCATCCACAACCCGCACATTTACCATCGATGTTTGGGTTGACAATGCGTCTAGCGCAATTCCAGAAGGCTTGACGGCGGAGCTTCATTTACCAGCAGAAAATGAGCGCGCCCATTTTGTATCTCCCGCAGTCTTATCACTAGATAGGGAAGGGGCCATCGGCGTCAAAGCTGTAAATAATAAAGGTATTGTGACGTTTCATCCTGTCCAAATCATTTCCGATACAACGGAAGGCATTTGGCTGGGTGGATTGCCTGAGCGAATTACGGTGATTACCGTCGGCCAAGAATTTGTTTTGGAGGGGCATAAAGTCCGAACGGCTACGGATGCTGAAATAAATTCAGGTGCAGTTGTCAAAAGCTTGAAAGTATCACCCTAATGAACTCCCTTATTGATTCGGCCCTTAGCCATTCCCGAATGGTTATTGCATCGTTGGTTTTAATACTCATATCTGGCGCTGTTTCGTATATGAATATTGCCAAAGAAGCGGAACCTGATGTTAATATCCCAATTATTTACGTATCCATGCATCACGACGGAATCTCCCCTGAAGACGCAGAGCGCCTCCTTATTCGGCCCATGGAGCAAGAGCTTCGGGTAATTGAAGGCGTTAAAGAAATGCGGGCTTCAGCTTTTGAGGGCGGTGGTAATGTAACGCTAGAATTTGAAGCCGGGTTTGATGCTGATAAGGCGTTGACAGATGTCCGTAAAAAGGTTGATCTAGCAAAACCTGAATTGCCAAGCGAAAGTGACGAGCCAGAGGTTCATGAAGTAAATATCAGCTTGTTCCCAGTTGTTGTTGTGGCACTGTCTGGCGCTATTCCTGAGCGGGCTTTGTTGAAAATTGCGCGTGATTTAAAAGATAACATCGAAGGCATTTCATCTATTTTAAAGGTCACGATTGCCGGTGACCGTGATGAAATGGTCGAAATTTTAATTGATCCAATCAAGATTGAAAGCTATGGGTTATCGCCCATTGATACGGTCAATGCCATTCGCAGCTCTAACTTGTTAGTTGCTGCTGGAGCGCAAGATACAGGGCGTGGGCGATTTAGCTTAAAGGTTCCAGGCTTGTTTGAATCGTCAAAAGATATCATGCAGATGCCTATAATGGTTGATGGTGATGCGGTTGTCACATTAGGTGATATTGGCGAGGTTCGAAGAAGTTTTAAAGACCCAGACAGTTTTGCACGGGTGGATGGTAAAACAGCAGTTACCTTGGAAGTGTCGAAACGGACAGGCGAAAATATTATAAAAACTATAGCGATGGTTCAGAAAGTTGTTGCCGACCAACAAGCGATTTGGCCCAAAACCCTTCAAGGGATGGTTGGTGTTAGTTACCTGAATGATAAATCAGATATCATCCGTGAACGTTTGAACGATCTACAAAATAGCGTCATTGCGGCTATAGTGTTGGTCATGATTGTTGTTGTTGCAGCATTAGGGCTTCGAACCGCGACATTAGTTGGCATTGCCATCCCGGGATCATTTTTAGCAGGCATTCTGGTTCTGTATGCCAATGGTTTCACCATTAACATGATTGTTCTGTTCGGTCTGATTTTGGCTGTTGGCATGTTGGTCGATGGAGCCATTGTTGTGACCGAATACGCAGACCGGAAAATGACCGAAGGTGAAACTCCAAAAGTTGCCTATGGCATGGCGGCAAAGCGAATGGCTTGGCCAATTATTGCATCCACAGCAACAACGCTGGCGGCGTTTCTACCTTTGTTGTATTGGCCCGGCATTGTTGGTGAATTTATGAAGTATTTACCAATCACATTGATTGCGACCCTAAGCGCTTCCCTTTTTATGGCATTAATTTTTATACCTACTTTGGGCAGTGTTTTTGGCAAAGCTGCTGGTACGGCTGAATTAAATACGGTTCGGGGATTATCTGGAAACGAGCGCGATAGTGTCTTAAACGTATCCGGATTTACCGGCACATATATTAGTGTATTGGCCGCAGCGCTTCGCCATCCGGCAAAGCTATTGTTCTTATCGGTTATCTTACTAGGGGTTATATTTGCAACGTTTGCAAATGTCGGAAAAGGGGTCGAGTTCTTCCCGGATGTTGAGCCTGAATTTGCAAAGTTACAAGTCAAAGCCCGCGGCAATTTGTCGGTTTTAGAAAAAGACCAACTGATGGCACAGGTCGAAAAACGCATTATTGCGCTAAACGACACCCATCATGAAATAGATACCATATATTTGCGTACCGGTGGTGCTACAAATTCCAATGAGGCAGAGTATATTATAGGTACCGTTAGCCTTGAATTTTCCGATTGGGATAAGCGCCGCAAAGCCGAAGTGATCTTGGCTGAAATTCAAACCCATACCAACGACTTAGCAGGCATTATAATCGACCGTCGTGTTCAAGAATCAGGCCCGCCTGTTGGTAAAGCTTTTCAACTTCAATTGTCATCGCGGGCACCAGAAGCCATTGCCCCAATGATCGATAAGGTTTTGCAGGGGCTTAATGAAATTGGCGGGTTCATTAATGTGGAAGACAGCCGCCCCTTGCCCGGTATTGATTGGGTGCTAACAACGGATCGGGCGCAAGCCGCTAAGTTTGGAGCAAGTGTAGATTTGATTGGGCGTACGATACAATTGGTTACAACAGGAATTAAACTTGGCGAATACCGCCCGGATGATTCCGACGATGAGCTTGATATTCGCGCCCGTTATCCAAAGTCGTACCGGACGATTGATCATTTAGATGACATTCGTTCAGTGACGCCTATGGGGCAAATCCCCTTAAGCAATTTTGTGAAGCGTAACGCCAAACCGCACACCGGAAAACTTCAACGTTCCGATGGCAAACGCGTCATGACAATCAAAGCGGATGTTGTTGAAGGCCAATTGCCAGACAACAAAGTGAAAGAAGTTGTTGCTTGGTTAAAAACGGCTAACTTAGACTCCCGTGTATCGATCACCTTTAAAGGTGAGAATGAAGAACAAAAAAAGGCGCAGCAGTTTTTGAGTAAAGCCTTTGGAGTCGCCCTGTTTATTATGGCGGTTATTCTGGTTACTCAATTCAACAGTTTCTATTCAGCTGGGCTTATTCTGTTTGCTGTTGTTATGTCAACGGGGGGCGTGTTGATTGGCTTAATGATCACCGATCAGCCGTTTGGCATTGTTATGAACGGGATCAGTGTGATCGCGTTGGCTGGTATTGTTGTGAATAACAACATTGTATTGATTGACACCTACGACCGTTTGAAAAAAACAGAAATTGACGCTCTAACGGCAATTTTGAAAACCGGTGCACAGCGGTTGCGTCCAGTATTGCTGACAACGATTACCACCATATTGGGATTATTACCCATGGTGCTAGGCGCGAATATCGACTTTTTTGATCGAACCGTTCAAATGGGTGCACCATCATCACAATGGTGGCAACAATTATCCACTGCTATTGTTTATGGGTTGGGCTTTGCAACCATACTAACGCTTTTGATTACTCCTGCGGCCCTAATGATGCGGGCGAATGTCCGGGCATGGTTGGACCATAAAAAAGCAAAAAATAAGAAACGTTTGTCGCTTAACTTAACGAAGGTACGGATTGACGGCGTAAATTAAACTTTCTGTTGTGAGCGGTTTGGCTAAAACTGCATTTTCGCCAATCTTTCGGGCTGCGCTCAGATCAAAATCTTACAGCATATTTTTGTAAACCAGTCGATATGGCAATAATCGGCATCTTAGAGTTTTCTTTTCTTATCTGAATCATACCCTCAGTTCGGCCCATCCCTGACATAAATAAATCTGTAATAACTAGTTCATACTCAACATTAGAAAACCCAATCAAGGCATTTCCAATAAAATCACTTGAGATAACGGTTACATTATACTTTTTGAGCACAGCCGAAATAAAACTGTGAATTGGACTGTCATCGTCTAAGGCCAACACTTTTATTGTGCATAATTTTCCTAGCAGATAAAATTAATTCAAATCGGGGCGGTTTGGTCTTGAAGAAATATTTGATCGAAGTTTATAGGGCAAAAGCCTGTTAGGCTATTTTCTACGGATGCTTATTTAATTATGCGTATTGACATGTAGCTAATAAATGAAGAGCTGGTTATTCTTGTGATTTGGCTGGAACACTATGTCAAAATGGGTGAAGGCCGAAAAGCTGCTCTTAAAGCGGAACGGGGTTGCCACAGACGTTTCGTGGGTGCCACGAGCGTTACATATACCAATGGACAATCCTGAGGCTTGTGGTCGTGATTAGATTGACGATAAATATATTATATTTTTATCAGGTTGAGGACTGAACATCTAGACCTTGAGTATTTTGCGTGACGTTAAGTGAACGTTGTGGGAGATTGTGGTATATGGGTTCAATTTTTGCGCACTTCTGAAGTCGCCGAAAATCTATCCAAAATTAATAATTATTCATTTTGAACAAGCTTTCGGCTTGAGGGAAATTCATGACTAAAGAAAAAACCCAAACGACTGATACGAAACCCGCCAAAGATAGTGTTTCGACCAAAACCGAGACCAAAATTAAAAAAGATGATAGCCCCTCCACACCATCGCCTGCTAAACCGTCAACCGATGGAAAAGATGCTAAACCCACGCCATCTGATTCCCCTGCAACAAAAAAGAAGCCCCATGTTCGCGGTGAGACACAGAAACCCGTTAGTAAAGAGTATCTGAATAATTGGAATTCAATTTTTAAGAAAAAATAGTAGCTTCCATCTGTTCATTCCGTCGAATTCTGAAATGGTGATATCTTCGGCGTACGATTCCCAATGCCATGCTGGCACGATGCTCGTTCGATGATCTCTTACTTTCAAGGTTATCCTAGGTGCCAGATGTGCAGCAGTTTGAGGTCAATATAGTAGTGCCTCGAACGGGGTGAGCACTGCTGTATAGGACGAAAATATAACATTAAATTCGACCAAAATCTTGTCTCAGTTCTTAATGTGCAACGGGTCAAAACGATCGTTGGTGTAGCGAGTGAATATAATTGCCACATAGCTACGCCTGCCGGGGCACGAAAACTTCTTGGCATATCCGAAAATTAATTGAAGAAGACAATATGATGAATTCAACAATGGCATTCACTTCTTTCTCGAGCCCGGCCAAAGGAAATCCGTTGCCTTTATTTTCGCTTGTTGCGTATCCAAGCCAAGATTGGAGAACCAAATAATCCAAGAAAAGCGAAAATAAGGAACATTGCGGCCAGCGGCTGCATGGGGATTTGCCACCATTCACCATCGAACATTTTGAGAGAGTTTTGGAAATTTGTTTCCACCATCTCACCTAAAATAAGCCCGACGGCAATCGGGGCCACCGCAAAGCCGTTACGTCGCGCAAAAAATCCGACAACGCCAAATATAAGCACAATCCAGACATCCAAAAGAGAGGAGCTCAGCGCATAAGCACCAATAACTGCGAGCGCGAAAACAATGGGCCAAAGAAGTTGCAACGGAACCAGAGAAATACGGGCGAACAGTTTAGCCGCGTAGAGCCCCATAAACAAAAACATTAGATTAGCGATCAGCATTGCGCCAAAAATTTGATATACCGTTCCAACTTGTTCGGTAAATAAATAAGGGCCGGGGCGCAAACCATGAACCATAAGACCAACAAGAATAACCGCCGTTGTTCCGCTACCTGGAATACCGAGCACCATGGTTGGTACCATTGCACCACCGGTTGCCGCATTATTGGCGGCTTCCGCGCCGGCAATGCCTTCGATCGAACCTTTACCAAATTCCTCTTTGTGTTTTGACCATCTGCGTGCTTCAGAATAACCAATCATCGATGCCACCGTCGCACCTTCGGCTGGAAGGATGCCGATAAAGGTGCCAATGCCACAAGAGCGGGCAACTGTTTTCCAAATGCGTTTGTAATCCTCGCGGGTTGGTAGTTTTACTGCCTTCATGCCAATCGTGTCGACGACCTGATTAATCCTATCCGATTGTATCAGGAGTTCTGAAATGGCGAACAAACCAATAAACACGGGGACAAAAGCAAGACCTTCGTATAGTTCATAATTGCCAAACATAAACCGTTCAATACCCGTAGTGGGTTCCGCGCCAATTGTTGCCAACCAAACGCCAAAGCAGCCCCCAATTAAGTTTCGAACTGTGCCACCAGCGCTAATGGAAGCGAGCATCGAGAGGCCAAATAGGGTAAGCGCAAAATATTCAGGAGGCCGGAATTCATAAGCAACACGCGCGAGCATGGGAGCCGCAATGCACAAGACAAGAACAGAAAAAATGCCACCAATTGTGCTTGAGACAACAGCGATCCCTAACGCGCGCCCCGCTTCACCCCGCTGGGCAAGTGGGTATCCGTCGAACGTTGTCGCAGCAGCAG
This sequence comes from Rhodospirillales bacterium, assembly GCA_028825025.1. Taxonomy (GTDB): domain Bacteria; phylum Pseudomonadota; class Alphaproteobacteria; order Rhodospirillales; family Casp-alpha2; genus JABMNT01. The sequence goes on from JAPKAX010000009.1 coordinate 7,701, forward strand.
CAGAGGTTCCAGGTGTGTTAATTAAAATGGCGGTAATTGAGCCGGCAAAAGTTGCAGACACGTATATAGTTGCAAGCACAGTAATCGCGTGCACCGGTTCCATCGTCAGGGTGAAGGGTAATAAAAGGGCTGCACCCGTTGTAGCACCTAGGCCGGGAAGTACGCCAATGATAACACCCAAAACTGTCGTGGCGAAAATAAGGAAAAGAAGGTAAGGGTCCGTCACCACTGATGCCATCGCTTGTATCGCTTCGATCATATCTGGCGCTCCTTAACCATAATACCAGTTGGTGAGAAGGCCCCTTGGGAAACGGACTCTCAAAACCAAATCAAACAAAAAAAACACTGTGATTGGCGTAACAAGTGCTACGGCCCCAGCGACCAGAATTCGCCGCTCCCCCCACAACAAACACATAGCAAACATAACAACTGCAATACCTATGAACATGTCGAGATAAATCGTCAGGAGATAAAAAACGACGAAAAGCAACATTGTGCACCACGTATGATAGGTATCAGGTTTTGCTTTTTTTGGTGGGTTGTTACGGTATTGAATGGTTAGAAATGCTGCCAATACTAAATTAATAATCATCAGAAAAATCGGAAAAACACGTGGTTGCATGCTGTCGCCAACGATCATTTCTGGTGACAAATCGAGCTGTAGCGCTGCCCAGATTACGATAAGCGAAAAAGCAGAAACAAGTCCGGGAATTGCGAAAATTTTCATAACAAAAAACAAACGGTGCTTCCCGAAGGAAGCACCGTCTCCATAGATTAAAGCAGGATCTATTTAACCAGACCCATTTCTTTCAAAGCCGGGCCGAACTCGCCGACCATGGACTTGATTTGTTTAGCCCAAGCTGTTGAGCCCTGAGGTGATGTTGAATCGAGGCCAGAGTTTCCAAGATAAGCCTGATACATAGAATGCTTCATTGCCTTCGCCATGCCTTTTTCAAGCGCCGCAACGCGTTCCTTTGGAGCACCCGCATGCGTAACGAAGCCACGTGTCGTCGAAAGAACAAGATTGATACCCAACTCTTTAGCTGTTTTTGCTTTTGGAATTGGAGCCATTCCTTGCTCGGCCAAAATTACCAATGGGCAAATATCACCAGCTTCGACCGGAGCCGCCGCTTCAGATAAATTCAAAGTTCCAACATCAACAGAACCTGCAACCAACTGTGTTGCTAATTCCCCGCCGCCCTTGAACGGAATATAAGTTGGCATTGGCAATCCAAGACGCTTCGCCCACAAATAAACCGTAATGTGATCAATAGTCCCACTTTGGGTTCCGCCAAACTTAACTTTGTCGCCGTTTTTGAGGCCAGCAACGAATTCTTCAGGCGTTTTGTAAGGGCTTGTTTTACAGTTAACCATTAAGATTTGTGGATCATTGGTACCACGAGCAATCGGCGCCATGTCTTCAACTCTGAGCTTGGTTTTACCTTTGGCCATTGTAATGGCGTGACCAACGGTGAAGGTTAAAATCGTGTTTCCATCAGCGGGTCGGCTCATGAAGTAGTTCATCGCAGCAGCGCCACCACCACCCCGTTTGTTCACAACGACCATGTCTTGCTTCAATGTACGGCGACTGCGCAACATCATCATTCGTGAGTTTACGTCTGTTCCCCCACCGGCACCCGCATGGGTGACAACTTCAATTGTAGGCTTATCTGCAGCTTGACTGGCGGCACTTGTTAGGCCTACCAAACCAAGACCAGATGTTATTGCTGTAAGCATTAAGACGCCTGTTCGTGTTGAGTTATTTGACATAGAATCTTCCTCTCCGTTATTACATTTTGATATCGCAAGTTGATGGGGTGTTTTAGAAAACCCTTCTTTTTGATATTCACTGAACAGTGGCGGAAATTTTTAACGCGGTCAACAAAAAATGGTATACCAAAATTTTCATTGGTTGGAACGACCTGTGAAGCCAAATGAAAGTAGGCGATCATCCAGCCGAGCCCTCGGCATAATCTTCTTTACTAACTTTAGCCCAAGTCGCCCCAAGGTGACTGGAAAGCCGAGCTGCCAACAGCTCACCATCGCGGGCCTCAAGTGCCTTAATAAGGCCTTCATGCTGATCAATCGCTTCGTGCCATTTAGCGTTCCGTTGATTTGAGCGGTAACGCACACGGTACAGCCGGGCATTAAAATGGCTGTGCGTTTCGATAAGTGATGAATTGCGGCTGGCATTCATAATGCTGGAGTGAATCTGTTGATTAAGTTTAAAATAAGCGAGACGATCTTCACGGCTGTATGCCGCCAGCATTTCATAGTGCAAAGCCTTGATCTCTGCTATATCAGCGTCGCGTGCATTTTCGGCCGCAAGGCGACCCCCGAGCGCCTCAAGAGCACCCAGAACCTGAAGCAACTCACGGATTTCATCGGGTGCCGGGTCGGCAACGATTGCGCCGCGATTAGGCAGCAAAGCGATTAGTTTTTCCCCCTCAAGAATTTTCAAAGCTTCACGCAATGGCGTTCGGGAAACATTCAATTCTACAGAAAGTTGGCGTTCGCGAATGCGCTCACCTGGTTTGATCAAATCTTGAACGATCATGTCTCGAATGGTTATTGCGACCTGACTTGCAAGCGGTAAACGCGAGGTGTTGTGGCCTGTTACATCATCGACAGTCGCAAGATCGGGGTCACCCCCCCCATCCTTTAGGGCTTTTAGCAGGTTTTGTACGGTCATTTGTTTTTTCCATTGTCCGTATTTATATCCTTTACTTTAGATGAAAATAATTTGGTATGCAAAAACATTAGATATTTTATTTTGTATGCTGTATTTACTTTGGGTCAAAAATATGGAGTAACCTAATGATATTGAACATAAATTTAAAAATTTTTCTTCAATACTTCGATAAATTATACCTCGAAGGATTGAATTTTGTTGGTGAATAAAGATAATGTATGCCAAATCTAGAAATCTGCTATATATTTGTGGCCCCATCGACCCCAACAACAGGATTAAAACATGAAACCGCGCATTGCCGTTACCCACGGAGAACCGGCTGGAATTGGCCCTGAATTGGTCGCCAAGTTACTCTCTGAGCCTGATCTCCACGATTTGGCAGATATTGTTTTGATTGGTGACCGGCATGTGTTCGAGCTTGGGCAGCAACACGCCAGAACAGATTGGAAAATGCGTGAAGTTAACCCCGATTACCCTGCGGACTGGTGGCAAGGGGATAATTTCGCGTGGTTGCCCATGGAAACCATTGCATCTGAAGACATTCAAATTGCCCAAGTCAGCGAAGCCGGCGGGCGAGCAAGCCTGCGTGGGCTGGATTGCGCTGTCGATTTGACAACAGCCGGTATCGTCGATGCGATCTTATTTGGCCCCTTTAATAAAACATCGTTGCATTTAGGCGGCATGGGCGCTGAAGACGAACATCGCTACATAGCCAAATATTTAGGCTTCACCGGCTACCATTCCGAAATTAACATGTTGGACGAATTGATTACGACCCGGGTTACCAGCCATATCGCATTGAAAGATGTTGTTGCCAACATTAATCAAGATAATGTGATTGACGCGATAAATTTGGCTAACGACACGTTGAAATCGATGGGTCTAGCCCGGCCGCGGATCGGCGTTGCGGCGATTAATCCGCATGCGGGCGATACCGGAAACTTTGGCACTGAAGAAATTGATATTCTGACCCCGGCGGTAAAACGCGCCAACGATCTACAAATTGATGTAGATGGTCCCTGGCCTTCAGATACAGTTTTCCTAAGAGCGCGTGATGGGCTTTTAGATGCCGTAGTGACCATGTATCACGATCAGGGCCAGATCGCCATGAAGCTAATGGGTTTCGAGCGGGGCGTCACAATCGCTGCCGGTCTTCCCATTGCCGTTGCAACACCTGCCCATGGCACGGCGTTTGATATTGCAGGCGAAGGGATTGCAAACCTTGGTGCCATGCGAAAAGCCTTTGATATACTTTGCCGCATGGCTCCGAACTTCCGAGATATCTAATTATAACTTTTGGAGAATTAAGTGTCGTCGTGATCTGAGTTTACAGATTCCAATGATGGCATCTGATAGCGGTATTCAGGGTTGAGCAGCCCTTAAAGTTAGGTTTGCGCTTTTCTGAGAAGGCGGAGCAGGACACCGTTAGGTCATTCTTAAAGCCTGGTCGTGCAACGCTGTCGCCAAACGGCTCAAATCTTGTGTGATTTGTGGCCGCATCTGGCGCTTCATGTGAACGGTGTTGACCAGCGATCCTGGTGGCAATGTCAGCATGTATTCGGCCATTTGATATTCAGTTAGGATCAAACCGTCGGGATCCACCAGCCTCTTCAAGAAACCAACTTCATAAATCTATTCTGCTGTAAATCTAAAACCAAGCGCCATCTCCCTTGCTATAAGATTAGGGAGGCCCGCCAAATGGCCAAAGTTGTATCCGCTAAACAGTCACCGTTTTGATTCGGATACTTTAAATACAGCACCGCTTACCGCAACGCGCTGATACGTGAGTTCAGCCAACATAAATCCACCACCCATAGCAAAACCGTTTATGGCAAAAATCACAGGTTTTAAAGTCTGGGTTTGTTGAACAGGAGCAATGCCCCGCGCTAATTAAACAGCACCCCCGTTCCGCAGGTCCTTAATTTCGGCTTCGGAATAACCCAAATCGCTCAAGATATTATCCGTGCTTTCGCCGAGTTTTGGGGCAATTCCAATTTGTGCAGGTGTTTCTGAAAACTTCCATGGCGATCCATGAACTTTTACTTTTTTATTATGTTCTGGATATTCAACTTCCGTGATGTAGCCGTTTGCCAAAACATCCGGATCATTGGACGCTTCAAGCATTGTATTGACCGGAGCCGTTACAATATCGGCCTCGCGCAAAATACCGACCCACTGATCGCGTTGACCACGAGCAAAGCAGACATCCAATGTCGACAACATCGTTTCGCGCATTTCCTCAGAAGTGACAATGACACCTAGATCAGCAAGCCCTACAGCTATCAGTTCTTCATAAAAACCAAGAGCCGTCATCGCCGCTTGCCATGTTTTTCCATTTAGTTGAAAGACAAAAGGCTTCCCGTTTTGATCTGCAAAATTGGCGCTGATCGCAGGCTTATCGGCAGTTCCGGCTACTCGAACCTGGCCCGTCACTGGATTTTGATCTTTCCACATGGTGGTGGTCAACGTCCAACCCATCAACCGAATTTGCCCACCCAACAACGAGGTCTCAACTTTTTGGCCGACGCCCGTTTTCTCGGCGCTATGCAAGGCCGCAAGAATTCCACCAAACGTCAAATAGGCGCAGGTCTCATCAGCCACCGACACAACCCCAGTTCGAAGTGGCTGACCTGGTGTTGCATACGCCTCGGCAATGCCGCCCAGCGCTTGCCCCATTGCATCTGTTCCCGGCAGGGCAGCATTTGGTCCATCTGGCCCATAACCAGAAATTGATGCATAGACGAGTTTTGGGTTAATTTTTTTCAAAGCCTCATACCCAAAACCGTTTTTATCAGCTGCTCCGGGCCTAAAATTTTGGCCAAAAACATCAGCTTGGGCTACTAGTTTATAAAGAATTTCAAGTGCACGCGGGTCTTTGAGATTGAGTGTCAGGCTTTTTACACCACGATTATTCGTCTCAAAAAATGTACTGGGGAGACCCGGCAATACGCTTTGGGTTCGGGAATTGTCACCAATTCCCGGAATCTCAACTTTAATGACCTCAGCACCCAAATCAGCCATCAAACTATACGGAACCGTGCCCGCTTGCGCCGTTGAACAAGATACCACTTTCACGCCATCTAGCGGGCCTTTATTTTGCTTCATGATTTACACTTTTCTATTTCTGCTAAATTCACACCTTTAACTGGATAACATAAATATTATCTTTCTGAAACTCTGCTAAGCCTCAATTTTGGTATTGTGTCCGCCGTCATGCAATAGGAACATAGAACTTAATCACCTAAAGGAATATCTGGCTCATCTAATTCAAGATATTAAGCGGAGTGTTTTTGGTGTTAGAAAGGTGGCAAAACGTATCAGTTTCTTTCAAGGCAGTTGCGGTTTTCTGTTGGTCAATATTCATGAAGAACAATGCTGTTTACGTGTTGTCATGCGGAGGTTTTGGCTTTAGCCCTTGCCGTTTTTTGATATATCAGGTTAATTGTTAAGGCTTTAAATTTTTCAAACCCTGAATGATCCGGCTAACCTGATCATCTATTCTTTTACCGTTCCACAATAATGGGTACGAATTTCCATCTTTGTATGTGTTGGAAAATCTGTGAAGTAGAGTTGAAATAAGGGTAAATTAGCAGCACGGTTACAGTGTTTGCGGAATGTCTCGTTGACGTCCGTATCCGAGATTGGTTCCGGTATATCAGATGGGTTAAATAGTTTTCGAAATACTAGCTAAACCCTTTAGAATATTACAAATCATCGCAGCGGTTGAGAATGATATTTCTAGTCGGACTGAATATTGAGACCGGGAACGATCTTTCCCAAACTAAAAAAGCATATTTAGTATGACCAATCGATTGTGTTCTCATTTTGGGTTCATACGGGGTCCCGACATTCCCCGCCAGATTACCCATGGGATGTAAGCAATTCAGCTATGTCTCAATTCGGCTTTTCTGCGGCTCTCTTTCAGACTATGGCTTTCGAGAACGAGACCGTTCTAACACCAATATAACTGATGACTACGTATTTGATGACGACGTTAATTGTAGGAGCTACAGTCCTAACGGGTATCCGCGGCAATCACATGTGATTTGCTATCAATAACAGCTTCAAATGCGGCTTTGTGAATACCATAGCCCAATTGCCCAGACGCCGATAATATGCGCAGAGGCGGCGAGGGAGATTGACTGCAAAATTTCGATAATAATTTCTCAATATCGCACATAATTTAAGGTCCAATAAGAGACCTTGCTGTTGGGCTCCATAGACATCCCGTCACCGGGTTTTACGGCAATGACGATACGATCCACAACAATGTTTAGGGCATACGTGGGTGGATAAGGAATGTTCTGCAGCTGTTCAGCCCGAAGGCCATACAGCTTAGCAATATGGGTATTTGTCAGGTTTTTGAAGCGCATGCCGATTTAGATGCTGCGTCTTCATCAAACAAGATATCGATAGTCAATTTTGTTGGGCCGGCATTTTTACAACAAATAACGCGAGCACTATCAACCAGCTTCATCGGCGGCCGCCTGATGGATCAAATCGCTAAGGGGAGTAATAGATGGCGATGTCTCTATGGCCATAACGGCATCGTAAATATGACTTGAGTGCTCTGCTGACCAAGCGCAGGCAGTTAAACTGTTATATTTTTCGATTATTTCATCAGTACTATATGGGTCGCCCCAGTCCCCCCGGTTGGTTTCAGTCTTAGCTTCTAAAACTCGGCCATTTTTCAATGTAATTGCGACGGAAGCCGGACGTAAATCAGGCAACTTTTTTGACATTTCAGGATTATCGCTGACGGTTACTTTACGAGCCAAAGATTGAATAAATGGGTTTCGGATCGCGTCCCAGGTAAAGCTGGTGACACCGCTTGATTTGTTGATCAAAGTTGTTGCGATGGCAAACGGTACACTGAATTTTCCTGCCAAGGTGTTTTGCGGGTTTTGATCATCAAGCTCTGCAGCCAAAAAATAAGTATCTACATGGATGGATGCAATCTCATCAATAACTAATGTGCTCTGATGAGATTGAACAATTTTATCAAGCGCATCTAACGCGGCGTGGTTAAACCGGCAACACGAATGCATCTTAAAATAATTGCGGGTGATTTCCCAATGGGTCCCTAAATTTTCCGTCATTGCATCTGAATTAAATTCATCAGATACCACTTTGCCGAAAACGTTACCAATGCCGTCGTGCTCACCGGTAAAGCCAGACAAGACCAAATCACACGCTAGAACCCCCATTTGGTTGCTAACCCCGGTGAACAGGTTTCGGACTGTTCCACCTTCCAGCATGGTTCGCCGGCTTGTTGCTAAACTCATGTTTGAGCTGACATTGAGAAGTGTTTTCATTTGTTCCGTATTAAACCCAGCCAAACGTGCAACTCCAACTGCGGCACATATCGTCCCCCACGTCCCATGTGGATGCATCGACATGCGTAGTTTTGTCGCTATTCCAACGCGGGCGCCGACTTCATACCCAATGGCAATCGCCGTAATTAAATCTTTGCCACTGGCCCCGTGGGTTTGGGAATAAGCGAAGGCTGCGGGAAAGGTGTGCATGCCCGGATGGCCTTTGCAAAACTGATTGCCTTCATCCATTTCTAAAAAGGTTCCAGCGGTACCATTTAAAAGCGCTGCTTTTGCGGGGTCCGTTTTCAAAGAAGTGCCAATAACCAAAACCGTTCCGACCCCAGACTGGGCGGTTAAGCGGGTTGAAAGCTCTTTCATTTCTGGTTCAACCGACCCACCCACAATCGCAGCTATGCAATCAGCGATAACGTGTTTTGTGCGTTCAATGACGGGCGCAGGCAAATCTTCAAATTTCGTTGTTGCCGCAAATTCAGCAACTTGATCCAGATAAAAAGTCATATAAAACTCCAACTCATTAGAATTACGAACTCATGCTTTTGCGATAATGAGCCACTATTTCGCGCGGTGTTGTTTGCCAAACATCTTTAAACGTCATGATGTCTGATAACGCTTGTTCCAAATATTTAATCCGTTGCATTTGGCCAGTGAAAAGCCAAACAAGCGGACGATGTTTTTCCTTCTTCATATAGACACCAAACGCCAACCCGATTACCATAATCCTTGCCGCCATAACCAATGACATCAGGGTGCGGGGCCATGGGTCGCGTGTGGGAGATGGTAACGGTTGATGCTCGTAATGCCCTGTATTTGGAACCACCCAAGGTGCTATGCGTGCGCCATTTGGCAATTTGAGCCGGGGCCTAGTGGGGATAGGGGAACATGGCGCAGAGTCGGCATTGTTAAACATCATTGTTTAGGTTCAATCTTTGTTAGGATTAGTGTTTCGTGGTCTAATAATTAATTTTATGTCCTCTATTGAACTTCAGGCAAATGATATGCCACTATACCAACTGAGATCAATTAAATTTATACGGACTAAGAATAATAGAACTGGGATAACGTGATGGGTATCATTGAAGCATCAAATAAAACATTCGATATCAATGTACCTGTTCTCGTTATTGGCGCTGGCGCTTGCGGTTGTTGTGCTGCCTTAGCTGCCCATGACGCCGGTGCCGAAGTTATGATTTTGGAGCGCGATGAAACACCCAGCGGTAGCACTTCATTGTCAGGAGGGCAGGTCCCTGGTGCCGCTTCTCATTTACAAATCAAGGCTGGGGTTAATGATCCGCCAGACATTCTTGCAAATGATTTGATAAAAAAAGCCAAAAATCAAAACGATCCAGAAATGGCCCGCCATATTGCCGGAGAATCTGGAACGACGATCAATTGGTTATCCGAACAACACAATATCCCATTTTCTGTTCAAAATATATTCCTTTACCCTGGGCATTCTGAACAACACATGCATGTGACGCCTGAGTTAAGTGGAGGCGAGCTGATAACCTGCCTTCTTAATGCCGTTTCCGCCAAAGACATTGATGTTGTGGTTTCTGCCCATGTTACAGACCTCTTTGCAGATGCCGATGGTCGCGTTGTTGGTGTACAGATTACACGGCCTGATCAAACTCTTGAAACCATTGGATGCCAGGCTTTGATTTTAGCCTGTAATGGGTATGGCGGCAGCCCTGAAATGCTAGAGCGCTATATGCCCGAAGTAGCCAAAATCCATTATCACGGGCATGTTGGAAACCAGGGCGACGCTGTGAATTGGGGGATCGAGCTGGGGGCTAGCGTCTCAGATATGGGCAGTTATCAAGGTTTTGGCGCTGTTGTCACTCCTTTGATGATCCATTTGACGTGGGCCAGTATCACCGAAGGTGGTTTTCAAGTTAATAAAGATGGCGTTCGGTTTTCGCATGAAAACCAAGGGTACTCTGAACAAGCACGGAAGGTCTTATCTCAAGAAGATGGTATCGCTTGGACGATTATGGACCAGCGTGTGCAAGACGTCGCAATGAGGTTGCAAACGCAGCGTGATGCGTTTGAGCTCGGTGGAATTAAGCATGCCGAAAATATTCAAGAATTAGCTGATATTACGGGCTGCGACTTGGATACGTTGACCACAACACTAAACGGTGTGGCTGCCATGACGCGGGGTGAAGAGGATGACCCGTTTGGGCGTGATTTTTCAACCCATCCTGCTTTGTCAGCCCCTTATTATGTGGCGAAAGTAACCGGCGCACTCTTCCACACTCAAGGTGGGCTAGATGTTGATTTAAATGGTCGTGTGCTGCGCGAGGATAGCACTCCTCTTCCTAATTTGTTTGCCGGAGGTGGTGCAGCGCGCGGACTATCGGGCCCTTCTGATTGGGGTTATTTATCTGGAAGCGGATTAATGATGGCAACAACACTAGGGCGGCTGGCTGGAAGAAAGGCAGGTGAAAGTATAGAGGGCTGATTATGACGTCTATATCCACAGGCTTACTTGCCTGCTAGGCGGCTAATATATAGTTTTCAAATGAAGCCTCGTATAGGGTACAATTAAAACTGAATACAAATTATAAAAACGTAACAATTCAAAACATAAATAGGAGAGTAACATGTCTAAAATAATTACATACGTAAAGCAGGCCGCTTTGGTAACTTGCTTAGGATTTGCTTGTGTCAGCGTCGCCAACGCTGAAACCGTTAAAGTTGCTGTTGATGTGGGCTATGCACCGCATGTTATGGCAAAAGCATCTGGTGGAGTTGAAGGCTACAACGTTGACTTGATGGCTGCTTTGGGTAAAGAAATGGGCATTGAGTACGAAATTATCGATCAGGCATGGTCGGGCATTTTTGCGGGCCTGAACTCAGGAAAATTTGATGCCATTATCGTACCAACCACAATCACCAAAGAGCGCGCTGCCAAATTGTTATTCAGTGAAGGATATCAAAACGTATCTTACCAATTTCTGCTCAAGCGTGGCAATTCACAGATTGCAAAGCTAGAAGACCTTCGGGGCAAAGTGATTTCTGTCAACAAAGGCAACTATTTTGATAAGTGGATTTCTGCACGGTCTGAGAAATATGGCTGGGAAGTTCTCCGCTTTGGCAAAAACTCTGAAGCCATCTTAGCTGTTACAACGGGCCGTGCTTATGCCAGCATAGCTGGAAGCACTGTTGCGGGTTGGACTGCTAAAAAGAACCCTAATGTGGTTGGATCCAAGCTAATTGTAAACTCAGGGCAATCTGCGGGATTTGTTTTCCGGACTAAAGATAAAGCAAATCGCAAACGCTTTGAAGTGGCTATCGAATGCTTGAAAAAATCAGGTGTTATTGCCAAAATTCATGAAAAGTGGACCGGTAATATGCCTGCCAAAGATAGCGCATCTTTTAAAATTCGTGATGGGCTAGGTGAGCCTGGATTTAACGGACATGACGCGACCCCTCATGGTGGTAGCTGCTCATAAAGCGGCACTTCGGATAAAACACTCTATAACCGGGCTGAGGGTTTCAGCCCGGTTATTTCCGAATACCAAATTCAGGATACACACATTTAAATGAGTAATTCCCCGCTGCTTGAAGTAGTTAACCTTAGAAAATCTTTTGCAACTCTTGAGGTGCTCAAAGGTGTGGACTTTACAATCTTACCACAAGAACTGGTCTTTATTATTGGCCCGTCGGGATCAGGTAAAAGCACGATGCTTAGGTGTTGTAATCTTTTGGAAGAACCAACTGCGGGAAGCGTTTTATTCAAAGGTCAGGAAATCAGTAAGCCCAACGTTGATATTGACACCATACGCCAACACATCGGCATGGTTTTCCAGTCGTTCAATCTTTACCCCCACATGACGGCGCTTCAAAATATTACATTGGCTTTAAGAAAAGTTAAAAAAATTCCAACCTCTGAATCCCAAGACCGTGCGATGAGCGCCCTAGAGCAAGTAGGCCTTGCTGAAAAACATGATTCACATCCTAATCAGCTATCGGGCGGTCAACAACAACGTGTTGCCATCGCGCGTTCCATTGCAATGGAACCCGACGTCATGTTGTTCGATGAACCCACATCAGCGCTTGATCCAGAACTGGTTGGCGGCGTTTTAAATGTTATGCATAAATTACGAAATGACGGCATGACTATGATTGTCGTTAGCCATGAAATGCGGTTTGCTCAAGAGGCCGCGGACCGGGTTTTGTTTGTTGATGGTGGATTAATTATTGAGCAAAATACGCCGGAAGAAATTTTTAATAATCCGCAAAATCAGCGGACACGTGAGTTCTTATCACGCGTCAGCGACCATTAGGGCGCCGGAATATGGACGCGTTCGCAGAAGAATTCCTGAACTGGGAAGTTATGGTTAAGTATTTCCCAGATATTGTTGCCGGGTTATGGGTGACGATGGGCCTTGCCCTTATGGTCATTGTCTCAGGGTTGATACTTGGTCTTGTATTAGCTGTCATCAGGGCTTTTCAAATTCGCCCTATCAATTTGTTGATTATCGCCTTTGTTGATATCTTCCGCTCCTTGCCACCGCTTGTGATCATCATCCTTCTTTATTTTAGCATACCCATGTTTGGCCTGAATTGGTCTGGCTTTATATGTTCATGGATTGCGCTATCGCTTGTTCTGGCTTCTTTCGTCGAAGAAATTTATTGGGCCGGAATCACATCCGTTCATAAAGGTCAGTGGGAAGCCGCTCGCTCTACTGGTTTGAGCTTTTTTGAGACGTTGATTTATGTTGTGTTGCCGCAAGTGATCAGAATGACGATTCCCCCGTTGACCAACCGAACCATTGTTATTGCTAAAAATACGGCCCTTGCTTCTGTTGTTGCGGTTCAGGAAATGTTAACCGTCGCACAAACTTCACTGGCTTATGCCGCCAATTCCTCACCCCTTACTTTGGCAGCGCTTGGTTATCTTATGATGTTCTTGCCCTTGGTTATACTGAGCCGCTACATCGAATCCCGTTTTGCGTGGAAGCGTTAGGAGAGAAAAATATGGATTTAGAACTCTTACGCTTTAACTTTTTCAATATTGATTCAGTCATCAATGTGTATCCTTTGATATTAAAGGGGCTTTGGATGACCATTAAGCTATGCCTTTTGGTCGGTCCAATTGGCTTTATTTCTGGTATGACCTTAGCTGGAGTTTATAGCCTTCATATTCGGAGCTTAAATTGGTTCTTGATGGTTTATGTCGACTTTTTCCGCTCAGTCCCTCCTCTTGTTTTGCTGATTTATGTGTATTATGGATTACCATTCTTTGGTATAGAAATACCTGCATTTTTAGCCGTTCTTATTTCGTTTACGCTCAACAGTTCTTCTTATTATGGGGAAGTGGTGCGGGCTGGGATCGAGAGCATTCCGGCGGGTCAAATGGAAGCCGCGCGCTCAAGCGGATTAAGCCGTACCCAAGCCATGATTTACGTAATCTTGCCTCAAGCTTTAAGGAACGTTGCACCGGATTTGATTTCAAACACGGTTGAGCTGATCAAAGCGACTTCTATCGCCAGCGTTGTCGCCTTACCAGAACTTTTACGGATGGCGCGGGTTGGTCAAGATCTGGAATACAATGCAACACCGTTAGTGGCTGCCGCACTGATTTATTTAATTATGTTATGGCCTGTCGTTCGACTGCTTAGCCGGTTGGAACGACGCATGATGTCTTCACATTGAGGTTTTTTCATGCATAAAGTTCTAGTAATCGTTCCGTTCCCCATGAGCGAAGAAAACCGTGATCAGCGCCGTGATCAATTGAAAGCTGTGCAATTAGGGAAGGATATTTCTTTCGAATTTGAATCCGTACGCGTTGCACCCAGAAATTACGTTAGTCAATATGACATGGTGTTGGCAGATGTAGGTATTATGGAGGCGGGGTTAAATGCTCAGGAAAGAGGCTTTAGTGCCGTTTGTGTAGATACCATGAGCGATTCAGGTGTTGCTGCTTTACGCTCCGTTCTTGATATACCAGTTATCGGCCCCTGCCGGGCATCGATATTGACCGCTTTAATGTTTGGAGATCGGTTCTCGATTATAGCCATGTGGGGGCATTGGAACCACTTATATGCCAAAGTGTTGAAGGACTTAAGGCTTTCAGACCATTGTGCTTCCGTCCGCTCAATAGACATGCAGCCCGATAACCAAGGGCTTTTGGGCGGTAAAGAAAAAGATGTGTTTCCACTTCTCCTTAGCGCAGCCAAGCAATGCATTGAAGAAGATGGAGCCCAAGTTATTTTGCTCGGGTCAACAACCATGCATCAAGCTCATACTTATTTATCTGAACATCTGAACGTCCCTGTTATTAATCCTGGGCCGCTTACATACAAGATGGCTGAAGCCGCATTGGGGTTAGGGCTCACACATAGCCGACAAGCGTACCCATCACCTCCCGCCCCAAAAAATGATGTTGTGCAAGCGATGCTAGATACAGCTAGTAAGTTCGATCACTAGCATTTATTCATTTTTTAAGGTGTTCTGGCCGGTCATATAAACCGCGACACGATTGAATTTTTCGCCCTCTACTTCAAAAAAGTTACAATTTGATTTGTGAACCTTTTGCCCATCCAGAAGGATGTTATCAATCTCAAACCGAACCGCAATTCGGTTCTCATCAGGGCAGGGAACATAAACAAATTTATGGTGCTTTAGGGTGTCGTGGTTGTCCCAAAGGCGCTTAAACATGCTCTCGATCTGATTATGCCCCTGAAGTTCAACGCCATGTGTTTCAACAGAAAAATTACAATCTGGTGTTAAAGCCTCTTTGATTGCGGAGATATCTCTTCCGTCTACTCCTGCAAAATATTTATTTACTAAATCTATCATTTGTTGGCGTGTCATTTGTCTTTCCTCATGTTTTATCTGGCTCCTTATTGGGAGCACATTTCTGCCATATCATTTCATACCCGCTGAGATTTCAATTTGCCATCTACAATTTGAAATCGGTCGACAAATCGAATGCCCTCGAACAATCGGCCATCGTTGCCTTGCCCTGATAGGGTGCCAAAACAATAGATGACGGTTTCTTCTTCATTGGACATGTCATCAAATTTTTCAAACGTTTTACCTATCGATTTGTACCTAGACCTTGACCAATCTATCAGTTGCTTCAATTCATGGAACACGACTGCTCCGGGAAACGTCATTTCGAAATCATGAGCGAGCATTTCCTTTGCCTTTACAATATCTCGGGCTTCCATCGCATTTAAAAATTAGCGAACAAGATCAATGGGAGAGGTAGGCATATTTATACGAACTCCAACAGATAAATATTTGATGTTAAAAATAAGTGCAAATGGTATACATACGATATAGTTTTGCTTCTTCTCATCAAGTGCCAAGTTTTGGCTGAAAGAATCACGCAAGTGTCCGTCATATCTTTAGGCCATCACATAAACCAAAAAACCGATAATAAACTACCAACTCCTCTTTATCACCAAATCTACGTCATACTACGTAATAAGATTATTGATCAGGAGTTTGCATTAGGCGATTTTTTGCCAAGCGAAGATGAAACAGCTCAGGCCTTTGGTGTTTCACGGATCACATCGAAACGCGCCCTTAATGAACTCGCCGATGAGGGCCTTGTTGTTCGCGAACGCGGGCGCGGAACCCGCGTCATCCATAAAGACCCAACAGCACCTCAAGGGGCTAATATAGAAGGCATGCTTGAAAATGTCATGGCAATGGGGTTGAAAACAGAAGCCACGTTGCTCGAGTTTGGTTATGTCAAACCAACAGACCGCGTTGTTCAGGCATTAAAATGTTCACCAGATTCTCGCGTTCAGCGGGCCGTACGCTTGCGCTCACACGAAGGACAAGCCTTTTCTCATTTGCTTACATTTGTCCCCGAACCTGTCGCCAGCACTTATACTCAAGAAGACTTGGCAAATACTCCATTACTTGTTTTGCTTGAGCGTGGGGGGATTGCTGTCTCTCGAGCAGAGCAATCCCTAACAGCAACTTTGGCTGATGCAAACGTTGCCCCATTGTTGAACTTAGACATCGGCGCGCCATTGCTCAGAATTCGCCGAATCGTTTATGATCAGAACAACCAGCCCGTTGAATTTATTACTGGATTATATCGGCCAGATAGATATCAATATAGGATGAATTTATCACGCGTGTTAACCGAACATTCCAATACTTGGGCACCAACCAGTTAACTCCTTTTTCTGTGTTTCTAACGTAGACATCTGAAACTCATATGATATATGTCTATATCATTTGTATTTTGGCCAGTTGGAATTCACAATTATGAAAACACTTAGTCTTAAGGCTCAATTAGCGCGCGGTGACACCATTGTTGCTCCAGGTGTCTTTGATGCCTTTAGCGCATCAAGCGCAGAAAAAGCAGGCTTCAGTGCCGCCTACATATCAGGAGCTAGTGTTTCTTATTCCCACTTTGGGCTTCCAGATATTGGCCTTGTAAGCATGAGAGAAGTCGCTGACACGCTTTCTAATATTCGCGAGCGCGTCGACATTCCGCTGATTGTTGATGCGGACACTGGGTTTGGTAATGCGATTAATGTGCAACGAACCGTTAAACTATTCGAGCGCAATGGAGCTAATTGTATTCAGCTCGAAGATCAAACAATGCCAAAACGGTGCGGTCATTTAAAAGGTAAGGGACTTGTGAGCACGGCCGAAGCTGTCGGCAAAATCAAAGCTGCCGTTGATGCACGGGCCAGCGAAGAAACATTGATTATGTCGCGTACCGATGCCATAGCGGTTGAAGGCTTCGATGCAGCTTTAGAGCGCGCTGAACGCTACCTAGAGGCGGGGGCAGATATTCTATTTATTGAAGCCCCTAATAATGAAGACGAAATGCGAACCCTAACCGCGCAATTCAAAGCCCGCGTCCCGTTGTTGGCAAACATGGTCGAAGGCGGCTTTACCCCCATGTTTGATGCAGAAAAGTTGACTGAAATTGGCTACCGAATTGTGATTTTCCCGGGCGGATTATTTAGGGCCAGATCGTTTATGGAACAAGAGTATTTCACCAGCTTAAAAAAACATGGTTGGAACAAGCCCTATCAAGACAGAATGCTTGATTTTAAACAAATGAACGAAGCTCTAGGCACTCAAGATATACTTGATGCAGGAGCAAAATATGATGCAGAGAACTTTGATGATTGATCCCGTAACCCTAGCCGTTCTTAAGGGCCGACTTGAGCAAATTGCAGATGAAATGGATGCTACCTTATTTCGAAGTGCCTTCAACCCAATCATTGCTGAAGCCCACGATGCTTCTCATGGCATTTACGATGCCATAACCGGTAAAACATTAGTGCAAGGTAAATCCGGCCTTCCGGTTTTTGTAGGTGCGATGGCATTTGCGGTAAAAGCTGTAATCGATAAAGCAGCAAAAGATGGTAACCTTTCAGAAGGCGATGTTTATATTTTTAACGACCCGTATGATGGCGGCACGCACTTATCTGACTTTAAACTCGTGAGCCCTTATTACCGGGACGGTAAGCTGTATTGTTATTTGGCATCGGTTGGTCACTGGCACGATGTGGGTGGAAATGTGCCGGGTAATTATAATCCAGAAGCAACTGAGTGTTTTCAGGAAGGTATGCTTATCCCACCGGTTAAACTCATTGAAGCCGGTAAATTTAGACAAGATATTGTCGATATTATGCAGGCAAACTCTCGTCAACCGATCAGTCTATATGGCGACCTGAACGGCCAAATTAACGCCCTTGAATTGGGTGAGCGCCGCTTAACCGCATTGTTGGACGAATATGGTGACGCCACCGTTCAAGATGCATTAGTCGAGCTGCAAGTCCGTGCCGCACAGTTGATGCGAATGAACATTGCCGAACTTCCTGATGGTACATACTCGTGCGACGACTGGCTGGATAACGACGGCATTGTTGATGAGCCGCTTAAAATTGCACTCGATCTGACCATTTCAGGCGAGACCATGATGCTTGATTTTTCACGATCATCCCCGGCTTGCGCTGGACCGGTTAATATTTCTCTTTCGACGGCGGTTGCTTCTGTTTATGTGGCAATTAAGCACGTGTTTAACGATGTTCCGGCAAACTCTGGCGTTCTTGATCCCATTGAAATTGTTATTCCAGAGCATACAATGCTTGCCGTTAAAGCCCCTAAACCCGTGGGTGGCTATACAGAAACGATTTTGCGGCTGATCGATGTTGTTTTTGGTGCGATGGCAAAAGTAGCTCCTGAACGGAGTAATGGATGTGCGTATGGAACCATTAATGCGTTGTCTTTAGCGGGGCACCGCCGGGATGGTCGACGCTGGGTGATGTTTAGCTTCTTTGGCGGTGGTCATGGTGGACACCCAGAAGGGGATGGCCTTAATCATGGCAACGCACCGATTTCAACAGCAACCATTCCCCCGTTGGAAATTTTGGAATCCGCATACCCTATGTTCTTCACTAAATGGGCATTACGCCCCGATAGCGGCGGAGCCGGACAGAACCGGGGCGGCTTGGGTGCTATTTACGAAATAGAATTGTTAGAAGAAAACGCTGACGTCTTTTTGTTTGGGGAACGCGGGCGTTATGCGCCAGCGGGTGTTCATGGGGGTGGGTATGGGGCTCTCAATACATTCAGTTACGAACAAGATGACGGATACCACAAGCCGCCCATGGTATCCAAAATGGTTGGTATTAAAATCAAAAAAGGACAACACCTACATTTGGAAACCCCCGGTGGCGGAGGTTACGGAAAGGCAAGTGAACGCGACCCCAAAGCCGTCGTGCGCGATGTTGGGTTGGGCTATGTAACTCCTGAAGGGGCAAAGCGTGATTATGGTGTTGTATTAAATAAAAACGGAACGGTCGATCAAGAACAGACCGATAAATTAAGGGCATCGGTATCTCAATGAGTGATCAAGCAAAATATATAGTTGGTGTTGATGTTGGTGGCACATTTACCGATGTGTTTTTTCTGGATGAACAAAGCGGCGAATGTTCCGTCGCCAAAGTCCCTTCAACCCGACCCAACCAATCTAAGGGCTTCATTGAAGGTATTAGGTCTGGCGTCGAAGATTTTTCTGAACTTGCTACTGTTGTTCATGGAACCACTGTTGGCACCAATGCACTGCTGGAGCGCAAAGGAGCTAAAACTGGTATTATTACGACCGAAGGATTCCGCGACGTTCTTGAAATGCGCCGCCGGGACCGGCCAACAACTTGGGGGCTTTGGGGTCAGTTTGAACCCATTATCCCCCGCAACTTACGACTAGAGGTTCCGGAACGAACGCTTGCCGATGGAACAATTTATAAGGCTGTAAACCCTGATGACGTAAAAGCCGCCGCTCAAGAATTAATTGATGCTGGAGCTGAATCCGTTTGTGTTGCTTTCATGAATTCCTATGCTAATTTCGACAACGAACAAATCGCGGTTAAAGCTGTACGCGATATTTGGCCGAACGAGCACGTAGTTGCTTCAAGTGAAATATTGCCTGAAATTCGCGAATTTGAACGCACATCAACAACAGCTTTAAACGCCTATTTGCAGCCCCCCGTTGGCAACTACTTACAGCGCTTAGAAACAGCCCTTCAAGACGATGGTTTCAAAGGGCAAGTTTTGATCGTTCAATCGAACGGCGGTGTTATGTCTGTTGATGTGGCTCGGCGTTTGCCAGTGCGCACGGCCCTTTCCGGGCCGGCTGCTGGTGTCATTGCCAGTGCTTATATCGCTACCGTTGCTGGGTTCCCAAATGTCATTACGTGTGACATGGGTGGCACAAGCTTTGATGTTTCTTTGGTTGCTGATGGCGAAAGTTCGCTTAGTGCTCAAACATCCATTGATTACGGAATGATTATCCGAACCCCAATGATTGAGATTACGACCATTGGCGCTGGTGGCGGCTCCATTGCTTGGGTTGACCGGGGTGGGTTGTTACAAATCGGGCCAGAATCAGCAGGTTCAGACCCGGGACCCGTCTGTTACGGGCTTGGCAATGATCGTCCTACCGTAACCGATGCAAACCTTGTTCTGGGGCGCATTAATGCAGACCGTCCGATCGGCGGGAAACTTGATCGATTGGATGTGGGTGCGGCAAAATTAGCGATTGAAGCCCATGTAGGAAAACCTTTAGGGCTCGAGATAATGGAAGCGGCTGAAGCCATTGTTCGTGTTGCAAATTCAAAAATGGCAGGCGCGATCCGATTGGTTTCTGTTGAACGTGGTCACAGTCCTAACGAATTCTCGGCCATGCCTTTTGGTGGTGGTGGAGCTCTTCATGCAGGTGCGTTAATTAAAGAAGTGGGATTGAAAAGCGCCCTCGTTCCTCGCTATCCGGGTGTAACCAGCGCTTTGGGCTGTACAATTGCTGACATGCGCCATGATTTTGTTCAAACCATAAGCTGCATGCTCGCCGATATGGATATTGCAGGTCTGCAAAACCACATGGGTGAAATGGCGGCTGAAGGAAGAAAGCTGCTTGAGGATGCAAAAGTCAAATTTGGCTCTCTTGATACAGTGTTCGAATTGGATATGTCCTATTTGGGTCAAACCCATACAGTCGATGTTGCTTTGCCTGTTGAATTTAAAAACGGTGTTGTTCCTGTTTCCGTTAAATTAATCGAAGAAAGTTTCATCGCAAGATATGCGCAGGTTTATGGCCGTCCATTGGAAGGTATTCCTGTTCGGGTTCTTAATCTTCGGGTTTCCGTTATTGGCCGTCGATCAAAATTTGACTTACAGCTTTTAGCGCCTAAAGGTGACAACAGCATTAAAGATGCTGTGCTTGGGCACCGGGATGTTTGGGTCGATGGCGGCTGGCATCAAGCAACGCGGTATGAGCGATTGGTGCTGCCTGTTGATGCTGAAATTTTCGGCCCGGCGTTATTAGAACAGCCCGACACAACCATTTTCATCGAGCCTGATTTGGTTGGTACCGTCGATAGTTATGGTAATCTTATTATTACCCGTCAGGAATAGGTGAGACGCATGATTCAATTTGATCCGAAACGAACTGGTTTTGTTATTTGCGATATGCAAAATGATTTTGTTCACCCAGAAGGGGCATATGCACGAGCCGGACAAAAGTCTGCCGCCATTGCTGCCCTTCCTCCGCGTCAGAAAACGGTTGCGGATGCTGCTCGGAAAACGGGGGCATGGGTTATTTCAACGCACTTTACTTTGGTTCCGGGCAAGGGGGGAAAACCTTTTATTTCGGAACATCTTCATAAAAAACGTCCCTTCCTTGGGAAAGGAGATTTCGTTCCGGGTAGCTTTGGTCAGGACTTGATTGAAGAACTTCAACCTGCAGATATGAAGGTCGAAAAAGTAGCCTTTTCAGCCTTTTTCATGAGCCGCCTAGAATGGGTTTTACGCCGCGCTGATTTGGAAACACTTTTGTTTTGTGGCATCGTCACTAATGGCGGCGTTGCTTCAACCGTTCGCGATGCACATGTTCGGGATTTCAAGTGCATTGTCTTAGAAGATGGATGTGCCGCTTTTAGTGAAAACGACCATACGTCGACCATCGGTTCCCTTTCTACAATCGCAACCATTGCCACCTGCGCTGATGCTGTGGCTGCATTCGAAGGATAACAAATGGCAGTTCTTTCATCCGAAGGCGTTGAGTTTAAAATATCAGTCCCCGTTGTTGTCATCGGCGCAGGCGCGTGTGGTATGACGGCGGCACTTACTGTGGCTGATGCGGGGGTTGAGGTTCTTGTTCTTGAACGGGATTCCGTCCCCCAAGGCTCAACCGCTTTATCATCGGGGATGATCCCTGCCTGTGAAACATATATTCAGAAAGCTAAAGGTGTCGAAGATACCGTTGATGCTATGACTGCTGATATTCTAAGCAAAGCCCACAATGAAACCGATGCGGACATGGTTAAAGTCCTGTGCCAAGAATCTGGCCCGGCGATCAACTGGTTGACGGAAACACATGGTGTTGAGCTTGCCTTGGTAGACGGGTTTTTATATCCCAACCACAGCTATTTACGCATGCACGCTCCCGCATCCAGAACCGGTGCTGATTTGATCGGCTCGATGACACAAGCTGTCGAGCGGGCAGGAGTTGATGTTTTAACCGATTCAACAGTTACTGATTTGTATGCCGACACAACAGGACATATTTCCGGAATTCGTTTCACAAGACCAGATGGAACCATTGAGTTGCTGGGGTGTTCGGCTCTGATACTTGCGTGCAACGGATTTGGCGGTAACCCAGAAATGGTCAAACAGTTAATCCCTGATATGGCAGACGCCAATTATTTTGGCCACACCGGAAACCAAGGCGAAGCCATTCAATGGGGTGAAGCGCTGGGTGCTGCTATGGCCGATTTAGGGTCCTACCAAGGTCACGGTTCCGTTGCTCATCCACATGGAATTTTGATCAGTTGGGCGCTTATGATGAACGGTGGTATTCAAGTTAATATTCATGGGCAGCGATTCTCGAACGAGCATCAAGGGTATTCTGAACAAGGGCGACGGGTCATCGCACAACCAAAATCCATTGCTTGGAATATTCTAGACGCCCGGCTTTATAAAATGGGCCAAGGCTTTGAAGATTTCCGCCAAGCGGTATCAGCTGGTGCTCTTATCAAAGCCGATACGCTTTCCGAACTTGGAAATAAATGCGGCTTACCTGAAGACAGTTTAGCTGCAACGTTGAACGAAAATTCTGAATTGTCATCGGGGAAAGGCACAGATTCTTTTGGACGTGACTTTACATCCAAACCAGACTTACAGCCGCCTTATTATGCAGTAAAAGTAACGGGGTCGTTATTTCATACGCAAGGGGGATTAGTGGTTGATGCTAATGCGCGTGTTTTGCGCCCAGACAACTCCCCGTTGCCTAATCTATATGCGGGTGGGGGCGCTGCGCGGGGTATTTCTGGCCCATCCGACTGGGGGTATCTATCTGGTAACGGGCTTCTAACCGCGGTTGCTCTGGGGCGCATTGCAGGGTGTTCAGCAGTGGAGCTTTGCTCTGATTAAGGCTGCCTATGCCTAGCCGTCATATCAATTCCTCAAGGATATTCCATCACTATTGAATATATGCACCAACTTCGCATCGATGTTGAATTAAACTTTATCTCCGGCTTTCTTGTCTGAGGTACTGGGTAAGCTTGCAATAAATGAGTGCACATCATCTGTTCTTATATGTCATTACGTAATATGTTATCTCCAGAAATTTAGAGACCAATTTAATACCTCATGTTTAAAGTTAATGGGTTTTTTTTTAGAGAGTAAAATAAAGAATTTGATTTACGACGGTGTCAGCGCGTTTGGGGACATTTTTGAGAAGACAGCGGGCTTTGATTTGTATAGACAAGCTTGTTGAATTCTCAGTGGTGATGAATTGGTATTAAATTTTGAATGAATTATCAGTATTGTATTTAGAGCTTAGAACATGAAAAGGATCATTCTGTGAGTTTGCGAACTGAATTTGAACCCTTTTTTTTAGGTGTAGATGGTGGCGGTACAAGTTGCCGTACCCGTCTGTGCAATATGGCGGGGGTCGAGTCGGGTGTCGGTGTTGCGGGAAGCGCTAATACCACTTTGGGCGTCGATGCTGCATTTCATAAAATAGTTATAGCAATAAAAATGGCTGTTCTTGATGCGGGGCTCATTGATCAATGTTTTGGCCGCATTTATGCCGGATTAGGTCTAGCCGGTTTATCCTTGCGCCGTGATTATGAAGCCGTCAATTCATATCATCACCCATTTGCAGAACTTTCTGCTGAAACTGATGCTTATATCGCCTGTTTAGGTGCGCATCAGGGGCAAGATGGGGGAGTTCTAATTATTGGCACCGGTAGCTGTGGATTATTAATAATGGGTAATAGTTCTGTTGCCGTCGGAGGGTGGGGCTATTTGATGTCAGACCTTGGCAGTGGCGCGCAATTGGGTCGCTCTGCATTGCGTGGTGCTCTTGAAGAGTGTGATGCGTTGTTACCCAAATCAGGTTTAGGTACTGCGCTTATGGCGCATTTTGATGAAAACCCAGAATCACTGGTTACTTGGTCTGAAACAGCAACACCAAAATCCTACGGGAGTTTTGTTCCTGAAATTATTAGCCATGCAATTAATAAAGATGAAGCAGCTATCGCCCTCGTAAATTCAACAGCTAATGACATAGAACGAATGATCTTGACGCTTATTTCAAAAGGAGCTGCGAAAATTGCTCTAATTGGTGGCCTTGCTGAGCCGATGCTGCCGTGGCTTTCAGAAACAGTTTTGGGTTATTTGACGAAAGCGAAGGGTGACCCATTGGACGGTGCTTTGATGTTAGCTCGACAGAAATACAAGCTGGTCGAAGAAGGATTGTTGAGCCAACGACAAGGAGCAGGGACATTTGTTTCGTCGAGGGTTGAGCAGCTGTTAACAGAGCTGACGGGTTATAGGGAAGATATGGCGGCTTGGGGTATGGCCCCAGATGTTCATGGCGAGCATAATCTTCCCGTTGTTCAGAACATCAATCTAATCAGTGCACCCATTACCATGATCCAGTTCTTTTATCTTTTTGCCAAATCGCTCTCTCTCGCAAGAGGGATGAACCCCAATGCTCCTGAGCATCTTCTTAAAGTGGCGGAAACAACATGATGGAAGCTTTAAGCGGCGGGCAAATATTTGATGGGCAATCAATCATCAACGATTATGCAGTCCTTATTGAAGACGACAAAATTGTTTCTGTCATTCCAATTAGTGACATTCCACAAGCTGCCAAGGTTATTGATCTTGAAGGAAGCCTGCTTGTTCCCGGATTTATTGATATACAAGTCAATGGTGGCGGTGGCGTGATGTTGAACGACAAATCTGATGTTGATACATTGAAGATAATCGCTGAAAGCCATCGCCAGTTTGGCACAACGGCCATGCTCCCCACATTGATAAGTGATGATTTTGTGACTATGCGCGCCACGGCAGATGTAATTTCAAAGGCTAGGCAACAAAAAATACCGGGTATCATTGGTGTGCACTTTGAAGGGCCATATCTGAGTATCAAACGAAAAGGGGTTCACGATCCCTTAAAAATTCGCCCCTTTGAAGATCAAGCAAAGGCACTTTATTGTGAACCTGATCTGGGAGTGGTTATTGCAACTCTTGCTCCTGAAAACTGCCCAGAAGGTTTGATACGCGAATTATCAGAATCAGGTGTTCGTGTTTTTGCGGGGCATACCGCAGCAAATTATAAAGAAATAAAACACGCAATTACAGAAGGACTGATTGGTTTTACGCATCTTTTTAACGCAATGACACCAATGGAAAGCCGTGCCCCCGGTGTTGTTGGTGCTGCGCTTGAAGATGCTGAAACGTGGTGTGGCCTTATCGTTGATGGAATACACGTCCATCCCGCCACCTTAAAAGTTGCCATTAGCGCCAAACAAGTGGGGAAGATGGTGCTCGTTACCGATGCCATGTCGACGGTCGGAGCAGTAGAACAAACGTTCACCATTCGGGGTGAAGCAATAACCGCCATTAATGGCGTTTGTGCGACGGCTGATGGCACTCTGGCTGGATCTGATTTGAATATGGCTTCTGCGGTTCGAAATACGGTGGAGCTTTTGGGGCAGCCCATTGAAGAAGCCTTACGGATGGCATCCTTATATCCGGCAGAACTGTTAGGGCTGTCAGGCACCGTGGGACAGATCAAAACTGGTTTTCAGGCAGATCTTGTTTTGTTGGATAACGCGCTGCGTGTAAAAAGAACTTGGATCTCAGGTCAAGTTCAGTTTCACTAAAATATACATTGGAGAGATACATATGACTTAAAAGGTACGCGTTATTGTTGTTGGTCTATACCGTAAAAGCGGCAAGTGATGGGGAGGTGGATAACGTCCTGGTTATGTCGATTTTTAATAGCTCTACCCCGTATTGAGTGATTATGCTTGTTTGTATGGTCGCTATTCTTGTCTTCCCAGAAATAGTAATGTTTCTTGCAAATGATTTGTTCTAGAGCGTGCTTCTAACTGTAATTAACCGTGCCTGTTTGAATCCATAAAATTGACTCGTTACGTGCTATAAAATGTACGTAGCAGATGCACATCATGAATAAATGTCCAGTTTGCAACATAAGAAACTTTTAAATAGAATAA
>JAPKAX010000167.1 GCA_028825025.1 Rhodospirillales bacterium
ATAAACCGGAAAGGGGGCAAAAACAGCAAAAGACCTATAGTATCAGTAACTAATCCAGGCGTTAATAGTAAAACACCAGCGAAGACTAAACATAGCCCGTCGAACACTTCTTCCATGGGAAAGCGGTTTTCATGAAGACTTTTTTGAGCTCTTGCTAAGACAGACAAGCCTTGCCATCTCAGCAATGTAGTCCCTGCAATGGCAGTTAAAATGACGATTGAAAGCGTGTTGAAAAGTCCAATTCGTACACCAACATCAATAAGCACAGTGATTTCTAAAATTAGCAAACATATGAATATCAGTAGAATTAGCAGTCCCATGCTTGCCCTTTTCTTTCTCTAAGCATATGTAAGAGTTATAAGTATTTTAGTGGCCACAGACCATGTATATAATTTACTATGTGGACCTATGCGCTTATAATTGTTAAGTTATGAAAAGTCTGACTATCGTTTTAACCCGGTGGTAATATTGTTTATTTGTTTATTGCTCCCACATAAATAAGCTAAGAATAATTATGGGCAACGGTTTCCAATTTATCGACATTATATTTTTCGCAATGATCGCGATTTTCCTTATTTTGAGGTTACGCGGAGCGTTGGGTAAACGCGACGGAAATGAGGGTTCTGGATTTCAGGATTTATTTAAACAAGATCCTGCTGAAGGTGAAACAGCTCAGGAAAACGAAGAAAATAACATCGTAAACCTGTCTCAAAGAAATATTAAAGCTGACGTATCCGAAAATTTCCGCACTGACGACAACGAAACCGATAAACCCGTAAATGAAATGCAAGACGATAGCCCCCTGGCTGCCGGGTATGCGCAATTGCGCCACAATGATTCGAATTTTGACGATGAAGACTTTACGGTTGGTGCACGGGTTGCGTTCGAGATGATTTTAAAAGCATATTCATCTGCGGATGTGGACGGATTGAAGGATTTGTTGAGCAACGAAGTTTATGGGAATTTTGCGAAAGCCATTCAAGACCGTGAGCAAGCGGGTCATGTAATGGAGGATACCCTTGTTGGGATTATGAAGTCTGAAATCGTAGAAGCCTATATGGAAGACCGCAATGCGCATGTAACAGTGAAATTTGTTTCGGAACAGGTTAATGCCATACGTGATGAAAACGGTGATGTAGTAGAAGGTGAACCAAACACTGTATTGACGGTAACTGATTTTTGGACGTTCGCGCGCGACACCAAAAATACAGACCCCAATTGGTTTTTGGTAGCGACACGGAGCCTTGATTAAATTAATTAAGACCCGTCGTCCCCTCGTCTTTGCCAATACTCGAGTTTGCGCTCGTTCGATCGTTTTCGCATCTTTGGCTTTGTTGACTGGTTGCGCAAATATTGTCGCTTCTTTACCAGTACTGGATGAGGTTTTGTTGGAACCAAGAAAACCCTTTATGAGCATTTTTCCAACTGTCTATAAGAATGTTCCGGGGTGGAAGTCAGATAATCATTCTGAAACACTCCCTGCATTTTTGAAATCTTGCGATAAAATTCAAAAACTTCCAAAAGACAAGGCTATGGGTAATTTTGATGAAATGGGTATAGTTTCAGATTGGTTGCCTTTGTGTCTGGCGGCCCGTACAATTCGTCCGGGAAATAAAACGGAAGCACAATATTTTTTCGAATCTCGTTTTGCTCCTTATATCGTTAGCAATAATAAAAAAAGCGAAGGTTTATTCACGGGATATTATGAGCCTGATTTACAAGGCGCATTTGGTCCGGATGCACGTTATCGTTACCCTATTTACGCCAGGCCAAAAGATTTGATAAGCTCGAATCTGGGGCAGTTTGACGATAAATTTAAGGGCAACAAGCTGACGGGGCGGATCAAAAACAATAAATTTATTCCTTATTTTACCCGCGGCGAGATTGAAGATGGCGCTTTAAAGGGGCGACAGCTTGAAACCGTATGGGTCGATAATCAGATTGATGCATTTGTTCTCCATATTCAAGGCTCAGGCCGCATCGTATTGCCTAATGGCTCGCATGTTCGGGTAGGTTTTGCCGGTAAAAATGGGAGACGATATACATCTGTGGGCCGCGAACTGGTTGCGGCTGGTGTGATGAATTTGGCAGATGTTACAATGCCATCTATTCGGGCTTGGATGGAAACAAATCCGTTGGCCGCTGTCGCATTAATGCGTAAAAATAAGTCGTTTATCTTTTTCAAAGTTAGTAAAAATGCAGGCCCAATTGGAGCGCAAGGTGTTGTATTGACGCCACAGCGAAGTATGGCTGTTGACCGAACTTATTATCCTATGGGCTTGCCTATTTGGTTAGACACCACCCTACCCGGAACTCGTGAAAAATTACGTCGACTAATGGTGACACAAGATACTGGTTCAGCAATAAAAGGCCCAGTTCGGGGTGACTTTTTCTGGGGTAATGGCCGGCAGGCTGGAATAAATGCTGGTTTGATGAAAGAACGAGGCGAAATCTACTTACTTTTACCCAAAAGTGCTGCACGCCATTTATTAACCAATTGAGAAAAATCGGGTTAAACACAAAAGGAATTGAGTTATATGTCTAAAGCTGCACCAATCTCACTACATGTTGGTCTGTTTATTACTCGCTTGGTTGACTTGACCCACCCTTCGGTTAGATTTGCTACGCTAAAACTTTTGGAGTAGGCCGGCTGTCGGATTTCAGTGCCTGAACAGAATCCAACGACGCTTAATTTTTTACCACCAGTTCATATCACTGTGTTGAATGTGGCAGATTTTACGGTATCATATGAGGATGTTTGGACGAAGTTGCGGACTGACTTGGATGATAAAGACCAGTCTTCTAGCCTTATTCCACTGACCGTAAATATGATAACGGGCACATCCCAAACGGGTGATATTTAACAAACACTATTGGCTGGAATTCATGGCTTACAACGCTTACATATTATTATTGTAGATGAAAAAATACCCTAAACATACAAAACTCTCATATTCTAAGAAAATCAAATCGTCTAAAAATGAATTGGAAGGAGACGAATTGTGGCATGCCTTTTCATCTAAGATCACGCCATTAATGCATCGTAATCAGCATGCAGATATAAGCGCAATAGAATATCCCTCGATACAAAAGAGCCCTGCCACATTAAGTCGTGCGGTTAAAGCGTTACCTAAGGCGTACCCGCAAAAAACAGGCAATCCACTTCCTGATTTTTCGCATGGAGCGGCGGCCTGGCTTAATAGACAGAGCGCTCGAAAAATGCGACGCGGTAAAATTGTAATCGAGGGTAGATTGGATTTACATGGAATGATACAAACGGAGGCGTATCGACATTTGCTTGATTTTTTGGAGCGAGCCTATTTTTCTGGAAAAAGAACGGTTTTAATTATCACTGGAAAAGGTTCGACGCGAAATGGTGAAATCGGTATCTTGCGCCAAGCGGTTCCAAGGTGGTTGAATGAACAGCCGATAAAAAGTTGGATCCGTGGTTTTGATTATGCCCCACCTTCTGATGGAGGTGAAGGTGCTTTGTATATTTTGCTTAGGAGGAGACGATGACGCCCTTTGGTGAAAAAATTCGTGAGCTTCGAAAAGTAAAAAAGATATCGTTAAAAAAAATGTCTGGAGATTTGGGTGTATCATCAGCGTATATTTCGGCCCTTGAGCATGGTCATCGGGGTCAGCCGGGTTCTGGGTTAATTACTCAAATTTGCGGCTATTTTAATTTGATGTGGGATGATGCAGAAGCCTTAAGTGAAGTTGCCGGTCTTTCTCATCCGCGTGTGGTTGTCGATACGGCTGGCATGAGTGCAAATAAAACTTTATTGGCAAATGTGCTAGCTGAAAAAATTAAAAATTTAGATGAAGAAACAATTGAATGGGTTTTAGCTGAAATACTGAGCCGAAATGGCCCATACACGGGGCCTACATTCTAGTAAAGATCCATTGAGCCAATATATCACTATGACACATTGATTAAATTAATTTAATGTCATGCTCTATAGTAATAATAGCAAAAAACAGACGTTATTTTAGGTAAAAAATTTCCACTTGTTAATTATAGGTTAGAAGATAAATCTTTGTCTAAGTGTTAGAGAATAAATTTACGTAAATCAGAATTTCGAACCAAATCACTTAATTTTAGAGCAACCATTTCAGCATCAATAATAATACTTTCGCCAGAGCGCTCCGAGGCTTCAAAACTGATTTCCTCAAGTAATTTTTCCAAAACAGTATGTAGGCGTCGGGCACCTATATTTTCGACGCCTTGGTTAATTTCGGCGGCTAAGTCTGCAATTTGCTCAATCGCATCATCCGTAAACGTCAACGAAACATCCTCGACGCCTAATAAAGCGATGTATTGTTTAATTAAACTAGATTCAGGTTCTTTTAAAATACGCACTAAATCATCGCGGGTTAAGGCATTTAATTCGACACGGATTGGTAAACGGCCCTGTAATTCTGGCAGTAAATCAGATGGCTTCGCAACATGGAAAGCTCCAGAGCCAATAAATAGGATATGATCGGTTTGAACTTGTCCGTGCTTGGTGGATACGGTGGTTCCTTCAATTAATGGCAGCAAATCACGCTGAACGCCTTCGCGGCTGACATCGCCGCCCCGGTCTGATTTTGTTGTGATTTTATCAATCTCATCAATGAAGACGATGCCGGTATTTTCAACCAAATCGATGGCTTCTCGAACAATACTATCTTCATCGAGCAGCTTATCTGCTTCATCAGACATCAAAACTTCGTAAGAATCATCGACAGGCATTTTTTTAGTTGTTGTTTGTCCACTAAATGCTTTGCCAAACATATCGCTTAAATTAAGCATTCCCATGCTGGCACCCGGCATGCCGGGAACATCTATGCTGGGCATGGTGGCGGTTGGTGTATCAGCAACTTCAACTTCAATTTCTTTATCCGCCAATTGACCTTCACGTAGCATTTTACGAAATTTTGCCCGTGTATCGTCTGATGCATTATCACCAACCAAGGCATCTAAAACGCGCTCTTCTGCGTTAATCTCGGCTTTTGCTGTAACGTCTTTGCGTTGAGTTTCCCGAACGATATGAATAGCAGATTCAACCAAATCACGGATCATTTGCTCAACATCACGGCCAACATAACCCACTTCAGTAAACTTGGTGGCCTCGACTTTAATAAACGGAGCTTTGGCTAATTTGGCTAACCTGCGTGCAATCTCAGTTTTACCTACGCCGGTTGGCCCAATCATCAGGATGTTTTTTGGCTGAACTTCTTCGCGCATGGTCTCGTCCAATTGCAGACGGCGCCAGCGATTACGAAGTGCGACGGCCACAGCCTTTTTAGCGTTGTCTTGGCCAACAATATAACGGTCTAGTTCAGACACAATTTCGCGGGGGGTAAAAGTGCTCATAATTTTTCAATCACAATGTTCTCGTTTGTGTAAATGCAAATTCCAGCCGCAACCGCCATGGATTTCCGGGCAACGGCTTCGGCGTCTAATTCGTCAAAATCAATCAGAGCTCTAGCAGCTGAAAGCGCATAATTACCGCCTGAACCTATACCAATCAAGCCGTCCTCGGGGTCTAAAACATCGCCATTCCCGGTTAAGACCAAAGACACATGTTTGTCGGCTACTGCCATCATCGCTTCTAATTTACGTAAATAGCGATCGGTGCGCCAATCTTTAGCCATCTCGACGCAGGCGCGTGTTAATTGTTTGGGATATTGTTCTAATTTAGCCTCTAAGCGCTCGAACAACGTAAAGGCATCCGCTGTGGCACCAGCAAAACCTGCAATTACATGACCGTCAGCTAACTGGCGAACTTTAAGCGCGTTGGATTTAATAACGGTGTCGCCCAGCGTTACCTGTCCATCCCCGGCAATAACAACCTGATTATTTTTACGAACGGAAAGTATTGTCGTACCACGCCAGCCTGTGCGCTGCTCACTCATTTTTTTCACCTGTTATGAAGGGTTCATTAACTAAACATAGCCTATATATAAAGCCCGTATATAGGCCTGCAAACGTTTTTATGGCCTATTTTCACATAGGGGGCTTATGCATGCTGGTGAAATGCTTAAGTTCCTGCTAAAAAAGTGGCCAAAATGATCGCATAAATCGAACCTGAGGGCTAAGCACATGCGCCAAGCAACCGTAGGACGTAAAACAAAAGAAACACAGATATCAGTGTCTGTGAACCTAGATGGAACCGGTGACTTTAACATAAGCACTGGCATCGGCTTTTTGGATCACATGCTTGAGCAGTTATCGCGCCATAGTTTGATGGACTTACAAGTTCAGGGTCAGGGCGATATTCACATCGATTTTCACCATATGACAGAAGATACCGGCATCGCGATCGGTGAAGCGGTTTCAAAAGCTTTAGGTGATCTTAAAGGCATTACCCGCTACGGCTCCGCAACCATTCCCATGGATGAGACGTTAACTCGGGTAAATCTGGATATTTCGAAACGCCCTTATCTGATTTGGAAAGTTGATTTCACCAAACCTAAATTGGGTGATATGGATACAGAATTGTTCAAAGAATGGTTTCAGGCCTTTGCACATGGTGCGGGCATTACGTTGCATGTTGAAAATATTTATGGTGAAAATAACCACCACATTGTCGAATCTTGCTTTAAGGCATTAGCACGTGCCTTTCGCCAAGCAATTGAAATTGATCCTCGCAAAGCGGACGCCATCCCATCGACCAAAGGAACTTTGGGCGGCTCTTTATAAGATTTGAATGCATGAAAGCTTACACCGTTCATTTACGACGCAGCGGCCTAGATTCTGACAATGACATTGTTTTAGTTATGGAAGGGTTTTGCTGGGGGGCATGTGTTCTCAGTTTAATATGGGCGCTATGGCATCGCATGTGGTTGGTCGCATTGGGCTTGGCTGGCGTATCTGTTGTTGTGAACGCACTGATTTATATTCTGGGGATGGACGTGTCGACGGGATACTTCTCAAGTGTTGGCATTGCCATTTTAATAGGTTTGGTGGCAAACGATTTACGGCGCTGGAGTTTGGCTCGTTTGGGCTTTGTCGATTCTGGCGTTGCGTTGGGTGATAATCAAGATGAAGCATTGGCACGGTTTTTAGATGATGCTCCAGCGCTTGCTAAGGAGATTATATAATGAAAATTGTTGTCATTGATTATGGCTCTGGCAATTTGCGATCTGTTGCAAAGGCGATCGAACGCACCATGGCTGAAGCAGATATTCTAGGCCATGTTCGTGTGACTGCTGACCGGGGTCATATTAAAAACTCAGACCGCATTATACTGCCCGGTGTGGGTGCCTTTGCGGATTGCCAAGC
>JAPKAX010000168.1 GCA_028825025.1 Rhodospirillales bacterium
GCGGGTGCCATTTCCGGCTTACAAAGCCAAGATTTGTCACAAAGCAACGCACAAACAACATATTCGGATAAAGCTTCGTTCAGCTGTTCAGTGCTGCATCCCTCATCCGACCCCGCAGCCACAATAGACGCGCCCGATATGCGCACGGCCTATTCAACCGGTTGGCCAAAGTTGACCGTAGTCCCGGTTTAAATAACAACTCGATTCCGAATTGCGTCCGTTTTGGGCAACCTATATAACCGGCCCATGTCCGTTCCGGTCATGATTGCCGTAATGGCCGTGGTAATCGCCCCAGCCGCACAATGAGAAAGTTCAGTGGCTTCTACGCTATAAATTTTTGAAATTAGATCTCCAGCAGCCTTCGCCAAATCACTCATATTGAAGTAGTAGCCTACAGCGTTGGCGACGGCTTGGGATATGGTGTCTTATGACAGGGAAACACCAAATGGCGATTAGGTTACCAGTGCATATATAATTTTACGTAAACTTAACTCAGTATGAATATCTTTAAACATTTCATCCCCATAACTTTGCCTCTGGAGGATAAACCAAACCGCCCTCAAACTTCAAACCTGGCTCTCGATCCCTTTTCAATAACAGCGGCCCGTCCAAATCAACAAATTCAGCCACACATGCCAACAGCATTGCTGGTGCCATGGCTAGAGATGTGCCAACCATGCACCCGATCATAATGCCTAAATCTAAGGCCTGAGCGGCTTTTGCCAATTCCAACGCTTCGGTTAATCCGCCGGTTTTATCCAGTTTAATATTAATCATTTGATATTTGCCAACCAAAGACGACAAATCATCTTTTGTATGGCAGGCTTCATCCGCACAAATGGTCACGGGTAGCGCACAACCGCGCAGCCCCTCATCATCCCCTACAGGAACGGGTTGCTCGATCATCTCAACACCTATTTTGACAAGCGCTGGAGCAACGGCTTTTAAAACGTCTACCGTCCAGCCTTCGTTTGGGTCAATAATCAACCGGGCATTTGGAGCATTATCATGAACCGCCTGCATCCGTTCCGTAATCAGTTCCGCATCTAATTTGACTTTGATCAGTGGTGCTTTTGACAATCGCCTAGCCGCGCTCGCCATTTCATCGATCGTTCCAAGTCCAATCGTTTCTGCGGTAATCGAAGGCTTAGGGGCATGAATTCCCGCAATATCCCAAGCCCGCTGTTGAGTTGATTTCGACTCTAAATCCCACAATGCATTATCAACCGCATTGCGCGCAGCACCGGCGGGCATGATTGCAGCCAACGCAGCACGATCTATACCCCGTTTAAGCTGTGGTATTATTGTTTCAATTTCAGATACAACGCCACCAACGGTTTCGTTGTATCTGGGGTACGGAACGCATTCACCACGGCCCGTATAATCCCCTTCTGAAATCTCAACAACCACCACATCGGCTTGTGTTTTCACACCCCGAGATATAGCGAACGGCCGAACGAGTGGCCAACTTTCAGTCCGCGCAAAGACGCGGCGCATGAGTTTTGATGAAAAGTTCACGATAAGGCATCAACCAGACGGCCAACGCCTGAACGCACAGGGTCAACTGTTGGCAAACCCATTTCAGCTTCCGTCTTTTTAAGAAAAGCTTCCGCTTCCTCTTCTGAAAATGCTTTCGTATTTATTGCGATACCAATGCATTTGACGTTCGGGTTGGTTAAACGCGCCGCGTTCAAATTAGCTTCCATACATTGGGTTAAACTTGGCAATGGGAAGTCAGGAAGGCCGCGCATATGGAGCCGGGTCGGCTCGTGGCACAACACGATATAATCTGGCTGAGACCCGTGGATCAAACCGATGGTCACACCTGCATAAGACGCATGAAATAAGGAGCCCTGACCTTCAACCACATCCCAATGATCGTCATCGTTCGCAGGCGATAACGTTTCAGTAGCGCCCGAAATAAAGTCAGAAACCACAGCATCGACGGACACCCCTTCGCCGACGATAAAGATACCAGTTTGCCCGGTTGCCCTGAAATCGACTTTCATATCTCGGTCTTGCATTTCTTTGGTCAGCGCAAGCGCTGTATACATTTTACCAACGGAACAATCGGTTCCAACAGGCAAAATACGTTTACCAGAGCGCTTTTTACCACTCGCGACAGCAAACGTTTCTGTTGGATGGCGAACATCAAAAAGCTGCCGACCATGCATCTTTGCGGCGTCAACAATGGCGGGAATGTCTGTCAATTTATTGTGCAAACCACTGGCTAAATCGAATCCAAGCTCAATCGCACGAACCAAAATTGCAATCCATTCAGTCGAGATTTTTCCACCCCGGTTTGCGACGCCAAGAATTAAAGTTTTAGCGCCTTTGTCAGCCGCCTCTTCTAGCGTCATATCGGTTAAGCCTAAATCAGCCTTACAGCCATCTAAGCGCAATTGCGCCATGCAGATATCGGGGCGCCAATCGACAACACCTTGTGCTGTTTTAGCAGCTAACTGATCGGGGGCATCACCTAAGAACATTAAGTATGGTGGCTTTAAGCGCATAAGAGACCTCTCTAATTAAATTAGACAATTATCATAGATAACATCAGGTGCGATGTCAGGGGCCAATTTAACAACTAAATTTAGGCCAATGCATATAGCGTTTAAAATACTTTAATTTCCTCCAGCATATGGTGTTTCTACTAAGTATGTTATATGTGGCTATTTATGTATTAAGTTTGGGGGCATTAATGCGCGCGTTACTTTACATATTTTTTATTTGGGTTTCTTGGATATATTGCCGAAGGGCAATTCCTAGTCGGCGCTCAAAATGCAGTCACATTTAACCCCCCCTTAAATATTGCATTAAAAATTGCATCATCGACAGTTCGAAAAGCGTTTCTGCGTGCCGAAAGGAAAAAATGCTCTCAATTAAAAATCAAAAGTGCGATGCGAGCGTAAATGCTACGAACCCGGCGGTTTGTTTGGGTATTGCGACAGTAACTGCAAAAAATCACGAGACTGCTCACGTGGAGTAGAAATGAAGGCCTGCCTGAAAAAAGTGCGAACCTTTCAGAAAATCAGACATTCATCGCTCTGTTAAATGAAAAAACCGATTGTGGGAACGTTTGCAAAAACAGTGATGACAATTAGCGGTAAGCCCCTAACGGCTATCAGGATGATAAGCGATTAAATAAATAGCCAAGGTGTGAAAATAACGCCTAGTGTTTTTCCTGCTCGCTTGGTTTTTAACCGCCATTTCTGCCGTCCCTCACGGATTTCAGCAACAAACTCGTTATTGATAACCTCTGCCAGTTCCTGGCCTTCATGATGAGCTTCCATATATGGCTGACGTTGAGATTTTGGAAAAATAGGATGAAAATGAAAAGCCGTTAAAGCGCGCATATGGTCTTCGTGATTAGTGAAGCTCATAACTTCCCTTTCACTAATTCCATATTTTTTAAGCACCATCGGCGTCGCTTTTAAACCGCGTTTTACAAGAGTTTCGCCGTTCTCGTATTTTTGCCTAAACTCAATAAGTGGGTGATCAACAATTGGTGTTGGCTTATTTAGGCCCGACTGTAGCTCCGTCATAACGAAACTCCTTGCCAAGATTTTTCACACAAAGACCAGCTCCCCAAAAATGGTTATTCTCGCCTGCCACCTATAAAGGGCATCGCTTGATCCGCTCAATAGGAATATTTTCACCTATAATTAAATTAAAAAGCAAATCAGCCTATGTTGGGCATCTGTGATTCACATAGGTTGATTCAACGCATCACATCCCAATTCACACAATGTAAAACAGATAAACTATCCACATTTCTGGGGATAGTTTATTGTGTAAACTGAATTAATTTCAGATGCGCTAGATTTTTGGCATTCATAAAAGAGTTATACTTTAACCCGCTCGCTTTTCGGATCATACATGGGCCGAAGCGATGCTGTTGCCGGAACGCGGATGCCTGAAACTTCAATCTCGAACGTGCCCTCACTGATAAACACTGCATTTACACCACCCGCATTTTCCACATAGCCCAATCCAACCGCGCCACCCAAAGTGTGCCCATACATTCCCGATGTCAGATACCCAACAATGCTTCCATCACGGTAAATTGGCTCGTTATGATACAGCATTTTTTCTGGGTCCGATAACAAGAACTGAACCATGCGCTGGGTTACGCCGTCCTTTTTTATTTGCACCAAAGCGTCGCGGCCGATGAACCCGCCCTTTTTATCCCAAGCAATGGCGAACCCAAGCCCAGCTTGAATTGGATTTTCTTCATCCGTGATATCGTGCCCCCAATGGCGGTATCCCTTTTCAATACGCAGCGAATTCATGGCATGCATACCAACATGTTTAAGCCCATACTCAACCCCAGCTTCAACAATTACATCATATACACCGGCGGCAAACTCAGTTGGGATATAGAGCTCCCAACCCAGTTCCCCCATATAGGTGATCCGGGACGCACGGACGATGGCATAGCCCAATTCAATCTCGATGGAATGGCCAAACGCAAATGCATCATGGGACATGTCTGTTTTTGTGATCGATTGCAACAACGCCCGCGCATTCGGCCCCTGCACGCCCAATACAGCAATGCCGGATGTTACGTCCGTGGCAACACAACGTGCATCCTCTGGTATATGCCGTTTCAGCCAATTGAAGTCTCTGACTTGCCCCGCGCCACCGGTAACGATCAAATACACGTCGCGCTCCAATCGGGTGATGGTCAAATCGGCTTCAATGCCACCACGTTTGTTCAGCCATTGTGTATAAACAATTCGCCCCGGTTCAACATCAACATCGTTAGCACAAATTTGGTTGAGCACTTGTCCTGCGTCAGGGCCTTCAACGCGGAATTTGGCGAAAGACGTTTGATCAAATAAGCCGACAGCTTCCCGAACGGCTTTATGCTCTTGGGCTGAATAGTCGAACCAGTTCTGTTTGGTAAATGAATATTCATATTTCGGCTCAACACCTTCCGGCGCATACCAGTTGGGGCGTTCCCATCCGGCCGTTTCGCCATAGCATGCCCCGGCTGCTTTCATTTGCTCATAAAATGGGGTTTTTCGAGCATTGCGCGCCGTTTTGTATTGATGGAACGGCCAATGGGTTGCGTACAAAAGTCCCAAAGTTTCTGAAACCCGGTCATGCAAATAGTTCGAATTTCCTTGGAACGGCATGTTCCTGCGGACATCAACGCTATTGAGATCCGACGGTGGATGCCCATCGCGCATCCATTCAGAAATCACTTTTCCAACGCCGCCAGCAGACTGAATACCAATCGAATTCATACCAGCCGCGATAAATAAGTTATCGAACTCGGGGGATGCGCCCAAATGATAACGATCGTCAGGTGTAAAACTTTCAGGGCCACAGAAAAACTTTTGAATGCCCGCGTGCTCTAGGGCGGGTACCCGGTGAATAGCACCTTTCAATATCGGCTCAAAATGATCAAAATCATCGGGCAATTCATCAAAGCAGAAGTCCGGTGAAATTCCATCCATTCCCCACGGCTTGGCAACGGTCTCGAACGCGCCAAGCAACAACTTTCCGGCGTCTTCTTTATAATATGCACAGGCATCATAATCCCGGAATACCGGCATATCAGAAGTAATTCCTTCGAACGGCTCCGTAACAATATAAAAATGTTCGCAGGCATGAAGCGGTACGGTGACCCCCACTTGAGCTGCAAAATCGCGCGTCCACATGCCACAACACAGCACCACGTAATCGGCTTCAATCGATCCATTTTCTGTTTCAACACCGGTGATTTTACCGCCAGAATGATTTACCTTAGTTACCAAGGTATTCTCGAATATTTGAGCCCCGCCATTGCGTGTCCCTTTGGCTAAAGCTTGGGTAATATCTATCGGGTTGGCCTGACCATCAGATGGGATGAAAATCCCACCAACAATATCTTCTGAATTCATCAGTGGGTAATGGTCTTTGCAGCCCTCAGGTCCTAAGACGTCGACTTTTAAATCGAAAACTTTAGCCATATCGGCCCGGCGGATTAAATCTTCCAAACGGCCTTGATTGGTGGCAACGGAAAGCGATCCATTAATTTTATAGCCCGTTGCTTGGCCGGTTTCTTCTTCTAGGCCTAAATAAAGCTCAGCCGTGTATTTGGCTAACTTGGTCATGTTTTGACTATCGCGCAATTGACCAATCAAACCCGCCGCGTGCCACGTGGTGCCGCTAGTTAATTGTTTACGTTCCAAAAGCACAACATCCGACCAGCCAATTTTGGTCAAATGATACGCAATAGAGCAACCGATCACGCCGCCACCAACAATCACGACCCGTGCTTTTTTTGGAAGTTCTTTAGCCATAACATTCATCCCTTTTCGAAGCGCTCAAACGCTTATTAATACTAAAATTTAATAAGAAGGTGGTGCGACAATCCAAAGAACGACAGCACCCCCATCACCCGGATTCCAAGACCGATGCGGCTCGGTGCTTGGATAAGTAAAGGCATCTCCTGGGCTGAGCTTAAACTGCTGTTCACCAACCGAAAGCTCAAGCGCGCCAGAAACTAGATACCCCCCAACCTCACCCTCGCGTGTATACATGTCAGACCCCGTCGCGGCCCCCGGCGCAAACGTTCCCAAAATCATTTCGAACGTCCCTGCGAAATTAGGAGACAACAATTCTTCAACCATACCCGTTCCGGCAAAGTCCAAACGTCGGCGGTTTTCCACCCGGACAACGTAGTCGCGTTCCCCTGCTGGTGCGTTTGCATTGCCTTGGAAGAACCAATTTATGTTCACATCTAATGCTTCAGCAATTTCTTTTAAAACGAGGATCGAGACATCTGAAATATTTCGCTCGATCTGCGACACATAACCAACAGAGTGGCCAATTTTATCTGCCAAACCCTGTAAGGTTAGAGTGCGTATTTTTCGTAAGTCGCGAATCTGCTCGCCAACTGACTGCGATGATACCGCATTGTTTGAATCTGCATTTGCTTTCGGAGCCTTTGGCATTCTCTCGCCTTATTCATTCATGCATTCAATATACCATTTCATATGAATGAAATTATTTCAATAATTTTCATATATGTGAAAAATAAAATATTTATTCATATTCGACACAAACCAAAAGGCACAAAAAAAGGAGAACGCATAATGCATTCTCCTTTTCAGAAATCAATCAGTTATCATATAAAGTTATGTGTCGCTTCCACTATGAAAATTAAACACAGCACCTTCTTT
>JAPKAX010000169.1 GCA_028825025.1 Rhodospirillales bacterium
AACGGACGGCCCATTCACTTTCCGAACCGTAATCGTCACGCCAGGCCCAAAGTCGTCGGGTGTGGCGTTGCAACACATGCTCGCTTGTAAAGCCGATGGCCCCGAAAGT
This sequence comes from Rhodospirillales bacterium, assembly GCA_028825025.1. GTDB lineage: Bacteria > Pseudomonadota > Alphaproteobacteria > Rhodospirillales > Casp-alpha2 > JABMNT01. Next base: position 110 of record JAPKAX010000169.1, read on the forward strand.
TTGATGGGCAATGGCCGTGCCCTCGCCGACGGCCTCGCCTGTGCGGATTTTTGCGGCGGCGACTTCTAAGAAAACTGCCTGGTCGAAATGCTCGGCATTGGCCCCCTCTGCATTAGCGATGGCATCGGCGGCTGATCCGGCGGCGGCGGCGGCGGCGGCGGTTTCGCCAGCCAATCGGGCGAGATTGTGCTGAACGGCTTGGAATTTCGAGATCGGCCTACCGAAGGCGACGCGTTCCTTGGCGTAATCAACTGCCAGATCGAGGATCGCTTGCAGGCCTCCAGCCATCTGTGCGGAGCGGATAGCAGCACCCATGAGCATCAGGTCTTTTATACCAAAACTACCAGGTGCAATGGCAACTGTCGTCGGCGTCACGCCGTCGAGGGTGACGTCGCTCATGGCGTCGCCCGCCATGCTCACGCCGGTCTCGATGTTGCAATCAGCGGCCTTTGCCAAGGCGACTCCCTTATCGGAGAGTACGGCGAAGTGATCGACGTCGCCGGCGAAAGGCACGACCTTTGCCGTGCCGGAAAGGCTACCGTCGGAGTTTATACGAAAGGGATTATCTGCATTACCCATGGCAACGGACAAAGGCCCATTGGGCATCATAATACCTGCTTTCGCTAACAACCACCCGGCTAAGAGCGTTTCCGCTAAAGGCACAGCAACGGCGTAGCGTCCGGCTGTTAACAAGATATCAAATCCGTCGATAATTTCCGCCCCAGCGCCGCCTTGATCCTCAGGCACCCAGGCCCGTGTCAGACCCGAATCCTCAAGCGCCGCCCACAAAGGCTGTCGCCAAGTGTCGTTGCTTGCGTTGTTGAGGGTTTGAGGGTCGCCCAATTCTGAAAAAATACGTGCGGTAGTGTCGATGATGATGTTGTCAGTTTCGGTCATGATTCATTCCGTTCGGAGAAATCTTTCAGTGGCTTTTATTTCTCTGCACGACTAATGGTCGTAAAACGAGATAAAAAACAATGGCATTCTACTTTATGATTATTAAACCATTAGTCAATAATCATCTGGCCTAGATGGTTTTAGAAGCGCGACTGGTCAGCTAAAGGCTTCATTGCTTCCTAGTTGGTTGCATACAAGTATTTTACTACTTATTAATTTTGGGCCTGGATAAATGTAGATAGGAGTTGGGTAATTTTTTCATCATTTATCCATCGCGCAATTACAATCATATCGTCATCTGGATTAATCCAAATAATACTGGTTCCTGCTCCAATAGCGGCATAAGAATTAGTTGGGCAGCCTGGCCAATTAGCTTCATTTGTATTTAGCCACCATAGGAATCCATAGCCCTCATTTACTTTTGAGGGTTTATGAAGACTTTGACACCATCCCTTAGGCAGCAAATGATTACCATTCCATTCGCCGTTATTATGAACCATCAAGGCAAAGCGAGCATGGTCCATGGTACTAATTTGAATGCCTCCTCCCCAATGAGTCCCTCCGGGTACGGATTGCAATAATTTGCCATCTATTTCTACATATGAGTTGCGATAACCATTCCAGACCCAATTTTCAGATGCACCGATTGGGTCCATAATTCGCTCTTTCAATACTTCTGGCAACGGACGGCGAAAAGCATGAAGGAGTGACAGTGCAAGTAAGTTTACTCGAACATCATTGTATTCATAAAAGGAGCCAGGTTTTTGAAGGTCTCTGTGCTCTCCTTTTTTTGAATTATCTGCCCTAGCTCCAACTTGACGGTTACGATCAATAAGGTCCGGCTTATCCCATAAAGTACCTTCCCATTCACTCGTTTGATCTAAAAGGTGTCTCCAGGTAATAGACGCATTTTGCTCAGAATCAAATTCCCCAGTCTTAACAGTTTTACTGACCAAAGCATCAACATCCGTTATTAAATCATCTCCAATAGCAATCCCAGTCAGAATAGAAAGATAGCTTTTGGCGATGCTGAATGTCATGTCAACTTGATCAACATTGCCCCATTGAGCGGCTATTTTACCACCTTTTAGAATGCAACCGTTGTTTCGACCGCGAGGTTTATAAGGCCCAAGAACTTCATTGTATGGAGCTTTCTCGATATCGGTTAAACCTGGAACACTTCCAGCAGCATCAAGATCATAGGGCCAAGGCGACTCAAATGTATCGGCAAGCTCTAAAGCATCTTTTAATCGGTTAGGATTAAAACCACCCTCTATTGAAGAAAGTGTCTCCCAATCAAAACCACGGTTGGGGAAGTAAGACATATTTGCTCCTATTTTTTGACGACATGTGTGATTATCCTTTTTACTTTTTTCACTACCTTCATTAGCTGTCAATGTATGAATAGTAATGAATTCAACTTCACCATCCTTACAAGCTGATAGTCTGAAATCAATGGAGCTACCCAGTCCATCACCATGATCCGCACCCGTCCATTCTGTGATCTTGATGTGGTTTGCTGTGAAAGGGGACTGTCTTCATATTGTTGGAACATCAGTGTGCCAGCACTGTCGGGAAAATCATATCATCCTGTTGAAGTGAGATTAGTTGATGTGCAATCAGAACCATCTGTCTTTCCGCCATCCGTTGCTTTGATTTCATAGGTTCTACAAGCTATGCAAAGTGCTGCACAGTTATCGTATTTGCTGTCAGATGTGCAACCGGTTAGTGCATGCGTGATCTGGATTTTACCACCTGAGTTGAAGAAGAAGTGTGGGCGATATTAAGCATTTTATAAACTTTGCGATGACGGATCATTTTTGCAAGAAATCCTGATCACGCAGCCTCTTCAAATTCATCAATAAATTGCTGAACAATCCGGTTAAAAGCATCTGCCTTTTCTATGTTGCAGATATGGGCAGCGCCCTTGACGATTTTCATTCTGGCACCTGGAATTGCATCGCGGATCACTTCTGACATGCCGACATTCAGTGCCGGATCCAGTTCACCGGGAACAACTAGGCAAGGCTTCTCCACGCCTGCCAATGCTTCAGTGAAATTCATTTGGATGATTGCTTCGCAACAACGGTTATAACCGGTAGTCGATGTATTACGGATCATATTTCCAATAGCCGCAACCTTGCCTGCGTGGCTGGCGCGATAACCTTCACTAAACCAGCGTTCCAGCGTGCTCGCCACCAGCGGCTCCATCCCTTTTTCCTTCACCAACGCAATCCGGTCATGCCAGAAAGAATGCATTTCAGGGGGGATTTGACTGGACGTCGCACACAGAGACAGTGATCGAAACGTACCGGGATGATAAATACCGATGGCCTGCCCAGTCATACCGCCAATCGACAGGCCGATAAAATGCGCGTCGAGAAACCCAACCTCCCGCGCCAGATCAACAGCATCCTGCGCCAGCGTCTGCATGGTAATCGGCGTATCGAATTCACCACTACCCCCATGCCCGCGTTTATCATAACGAAGAATTCGATAACGATCTTTGAGTGCCTCAACCTGCGGGTCCCACATCGAAAGATTTGTCGCCAGCGAGTTACTGAACATAATTTTCGGACCCTCCGGCGTACCATCGATGCGATAGTTTAGATCAACTCCGTTAACGGCAATAGTGCTGTGTTCAAATTCACTCATAAAAAACTCCAAGTTTAGGTCACGTTATTTGAAATGTACGTTGGAAGTATGACGGGGGCAAGATATGCCGCCGTAATTATTGCAATACGTTTGGCCCTCTCCCCAAAACTTGATCCCCACGGAAGTGTCTAATGCCCGTTATTGGGTGGCAAAGCGGAAGTGATCCGCTATCATCGAAAACAACCGTTGTTGGCCCTAAGCAGACCGTTTTCATCACTAAACTTTCAATCTGAACAGATGCAATAATCTCAAATTCTGCGGCTATTTACGCCCTTCTAAAGGGCTTGGAGTATAATTTGTTAATTGATATTGGCCTAACTTCAAGAACGCATTAAGATATAAAGTAATGTCGACCTGATCGCCCAAATCAGCCATATCAACTGCATCTGGATAAACGAGAACACCATTTGTAAAAAAAATGACAAGCAGTGTCGAAAACAAAGTCTTGCGCGGCAACTATTTCCATTGCTTTTATAATCCATTGTGCCATTAAATCAGTTGCGAACATTCAAAGTATGAACGTAGTAATTATTGTTGTGTAAGGACCAATGCAGCATGGCAAATGTAAACATCGACCCACTCCCCCTTAAAGGCGTAAAAGTTATAGACTTTGGGCAATATATCGCTGGCCCAGCAGTCGCCATGATATTGGCTGACCTCGGTGCAACAGTCGTACATATTGACCCTCCTGGTGGTCCGCTTTGGGAAAGCCCGGCCAATGCGACTTTGCAAAGAAACAAAATGATTGTGACGATCAATCTCAAAATGCCAGAGGGTTTGGCGCAAGCTCATGAACTAATCGAGGAAGCCGATATTGTTGTTGAGAATTTTCGCCCCGGTGTGATGACCCGCCTGGGTCTTGATTTTGCTGAACTACGCAAAAACCAACCTGAGCTTATTACCGTCTCAATACCAGGATTTGCCTCAAACGACGAGCTGCGCCGTGACTGGCGAGCCTACGAATCAGTTATAGCTGCCTCTTCTGGTGTGTTTACTGATATGGGGCTAAATAGAGTTTTGATGGGGATTAATCCCAGCTTTTCTCCCCTGCCATTGGCATCATCGTATGGTACAATGATGGCCGCTAGTGCGGCGGTTTTGGCATTGCAGGCCCGGGAAAGAACAGGATTGGGAGATCAGATTGAGGTGCCGCTTGCCGCCGCTGTAATGGAGGGATTGTGCTATAATTCAATTAAGATCGAAGGCTATCCCGAACGTTACAAAACGCAACGTGAAGTCGAAATTGAGCGCAGGCATATAGAAGGTCTGCCAATGAATTTGGGTTATGATGAGCTCCAAGAACTACTTGATCCATTCTATCGCAGCTATTTATGCAAGGACGGGCGGACGTTTTATGTCGTTTGTCCAAGCCACAAACAACATGCCAAACGCTGCCTGAAAACACTGGGCTTGTATGATGATCTTGTTGCGGAAGGTTTGACGGAGGAGGAAGACACTTATTTACCTGTCAGTGAATGGAAGTCTGATGTCTCTCTTGGTGTCTATCCAATGCCCAAGCACTGGGCGGATTTAATATCGTCACGGATGAAAGAAGTGTTCCTGACCCGGACAACCAAAGAGTGGGAAAAAATTTTTGGCCGTGGAAAATTTCCCGGAGCTCCGCAACGCTGGTTGCAGGAATGGATCAATGATGATCACGCTGAAACAACGGGCCTGATGATCGAAGTGGATGACCCTGAGTTTGGCCTGATGACCCAACCGGGTCCTGTTGTATGGCTGGAGGAGAGCGGCGACAAAATGCTGGAGCCAGCACCGCGTCGATGGGTTGAATTTGATGAAGCGTTGAAGACGTTATCCAAAATGGAAACCAAGCTGCCGCGCGTACGCCCGAAAAATGCCCGTGATGGCTGGCTTGACGGGGTTCGTATTCTGGACTTGTGTAATGTTATTGCCGGGCCTCACTCAGCAGCTTTTCTAGCCCGGTTTGGCGCAGAGGTAATCAAGCTTGATCCATCTAAGCCATTTTACGATGCCTGGAATACGGTGATATATGGCATGTCTCATATGCGTGGAAAACGTTCACTTCTTACAGATATCAGCACCCCTGAAGGGCTAAAAATCCTTGAAAAACTGGTGCAATCGGTTGACGTGGTTGTGTGGAATGCTCCGGACCGGCAGGTCAAAGAAATGGGCCTCGATATTGATGGGTTGCAGCTGTTAAATCCTGATGCGGTATTCTGCAAGCTTGATTGTTTTAGCGGCGTACGTCCGGGACCACGTACTAGTTATCTCGGGTATGATGATCTAGTACAGGCGACTACTGGCATCATGCTGCGGTTTGGTGGTGCTATGGAAACACCGGAAGAACATGCACATGTAGGCACAATTGATGTGATGTGTGGCTTTGGTGGTTCCCTTGGGATTGCAACGGCCCTTTATCAAAAACTCAAGACTGGTCGGTCCGGAAGAGCCCGAACATCCTTATCAGCCTTAAGCGGCTTGGCACAAATTCCATTTTGTTATGATTATGAGCGGCGTGGGTTATTTGATGAACCAGCCGGACGTGAAGCAAACGGGTACAACGCGCTGACTCGATTTTACTACACCTCGTCAGATCGGTTTCTCCTGCTTAGTGCTTATGAAAATGATCTAGTTAGTCTAAATAAAATCGACGGTCTTGAGGGTCTAATCGATGTCATTGAGGAGGAGCGGATGGCATTCCTTGCATCGGCATTTATGACAGCGTCAGCGGAAGACTGGGTCGAACGTTTACAAGGAGCTGATATTGGGGCCGCCATTTGTGAAAACATAGAAAACTTGCGAATTTACGACAGCCGTCCGGCAGATGGTTCGACAGGTATCGATCGGGGAAGTTATTCTTTCTCTGTCTATGAAGATCACCCAAGTGGTCATGTGGTGACCCAACTTGACCCGTACGGCGTGAGGCCTGTTATGGGCAAGGTGTACTCTTTATCACCTGCAGAAAAGTACGGATCTTCCTCTCGGGCTGTGCTATTGGAGATGGGTTACGATGATGCTGAAGTTGATCAATTGATTAACATTGGAGTGGTGAGCGAAACATGGAGCCGTGAGTATTTACCAAGTTAGTATTTAGAAGGACGGTATGCGGATACTTGACGTAAACATAAAGAAACCAATTTGACCGCTTCTGGTACTAAGCAGACTATAATAGCACCCAATTTTCATATCTGCTTCGGGGACCCTAAGCGGGAATGTGATGTCCGCTTTCCTGTTCAGCGATGAGTTACAGGCGTTTGAAGGGTTGCAGGTGGCATTGGTGAATATATGGGTCCGTTCAAGCAACGGACAATGTGGTGGCCGATGTGGGGCTGCATAATTAATTTGAGTAAATATCGTTATAAAACAAGAAGCTATATGGTGTGAATGGCGGAGAGTTAAGGATTCGAAACCTCGAATTAGCTTCCCGCTTACTCCCTTAGCAGAACTTACACTCCCCCGGTTTCCTAACGTTTTACCACTATCTATCATAGAC
>JAPKAX010000170.1 GCA_028825025.1 Rhodospirillales bacterium
CACAAGCTGACATTTCATTCATGAAGCTTTTCTCCATATGGCTAAAAGAACACAAAGCTTCCATTTCATTTCCTAATTTATTTTAGACACCTTTTTTATCAAATACGGATGCAACACCAATTAAGCAAAATGTTAGGAAGTTTCCATAAATTAGGTCAAATAGGTCTAAGCAGTGGTCGTCTGAAGTATCGATCTCGATAATCAAGTCAAAACTCCTATGATGCCGATCTTTGTATTTATTTAGTGCTATAAATTCTACTTGCGAATCATTATTAGCAATGATACGACATTGCAAGTAATAATCATTCGCAAGTAGAATTTCTAATCATTGGAGACCTGTTATATGAAAACCAAAAACTTTGTCGCCACCATGGCGATAACAGCTTCCATCGCACTTAGTACAACAGTAGCGCAAGCCAGCACTGTTACGTCGATAGCTGAAACCTATTCCAACATTGCGCATGCCATGTATGAAGATTCTCTGATTACTGCCGCTGATTTGAAGACAGCCGTTGGTGAACTCGTTGCTAAGCCAACCAAAACCAATTTAGCAACTGCTCGCAAAGCTTGGGTAGCCGCGCGTGCGCCTTATCAGCAAACCGAAGGACTGCGGTTTGGTAATGCGATCGTCGATGATTGGGAAGGCAAAGTAAATGCATGGCCCCTTGACGAAGGTTTGATTGACTACGTGGATGCGTCTTACGGCAAGTCGTCCGATGAAAACCCTGCGTATACTCTCAATGTCATTGCCAATACAAAAATCCGCATTGGTCCCAATGTGATTGATGCGACTAACATTACAAAAGAATTACTTTCCGGCTCGCTTCATGAAGCACAAGAAGTAGAATCTAATGTAGCAACCGGTTATCACGCCATTGAATTCCTACTTTGGGGACAAGACTTGAACGGAACGGAAGCTGGTGCTGGTGATCGGCCAGCAAGTGATTTTGATGTGAACAACTGCACGGGCGGCAACTGCGAGCGCCGTGGTGCTTTTTTAGTTGCAGCAACAGACTTGTTGATCGACGACTTAAAAGAAATAGTTGAAGCTTGGGCACCTCGTGGAGCAGCACGCGCTGATCTGGCTGAAAAACCTGAAAATGACATTCTGTCCACCATTTTGACGGGACTTGGTAGCTTATCGTATGGTGAATTGGCAGGGGAGCGCATTAAGCTTGGGCTTATCTTGCATGACCCAGAAGAAGAACATGACTGTTTTTCAGACAACACCCACAATTCTCATTATTACAATCAAGCAGGAATGATTGCGCTCTATAACGGTTTCTACAAACGGGTAAATGGTGCGGTTGTCAAAGGCGCATCCATAGCTGGTCTGGCTCAGAAAAAATCTAAAAAGGCTAAAGCTGTGCTGGACACTTTAATGTCTAACACATTGACCAAAATGCAGGTTATGAAAGATACAGCAGACAGCGGGAAAATGGCTTACGATCAAATGATTGGTGAAGGTGAGGAAGCCGGAAACAAGATCATTCAAGATGTGGTCGATGGTCTTGTTGCGCAAACGCGTGGTATTGAAAAATTGGTGGCAGCCCTTAATCTAAAAATTAGTATTGAAGGTTCGGATAGCTTGGATAGTCCGTCCACTATCCAATAAGGAGCAATACCAAATGACGGTTTCCCGTCGAACCATTTTGGGACTGGGCGTGGCAATGACCACGCTCAGTTCATTTCCACTTCTTTCATCGCGCGGGTATTCTGCAACGGGCACTCCACCTCCCATAAAGCCTGTGCCTGATGTTTCGCCAGAACCTGTGTTCGTTAATCTTCACGCGAAGGTCCGTAACGCAAATTTATTCGGCGGCCATGAACTTCCGCTTTGGACCTATCATGATAATATTTTACCTATTGTACGCGTCCCAAAAGGCGGACGCCTAAAAGCACATTTCCGCAACGACCTACCTGAGCATTCCTCCATCCACTGGCATGGCATTCGTTTGCCCAACGAGATGGACGGTGTTCCCTACGTGACGCAGCAACCTGTTTATCCGGGTCATGACTATACCTACGACTTCACCTGTCCAGATACAGGCCTTTTCCCGTTTCACTCTCATTGCAATACGGCCGAACAATTGGGTCGTGGACTTGCCGGGGCCTTGATTGTCACCGGAGATGAAACCAAACCTTATGACGCCGATTTGCTTTGCGTTATTAAAGATTGGCGTTTGGACGAAGATCAAAATTTTCTAGACTTTACTGAAAAAAAAGGTGCAGCACGTGGCGGCACCTTTGGGCGCATGCGGAGCGTGAATTATAAATCAGTTCCATCACTTAAAGCCCCCGCTAGGGGTGATGTGCGACTTCGGCTCATGAATGTGGACAACAGTCGTATTAACCAGATCGGTTTAGAGGGGGCAGATGCAGCAGTAATTGCAACGGATGGACAAGCCGTTTCTCCGTTCCCCTTCAAGACATGGCGACTAGGATCTGCTATGCGCCTTGATTTGTGCCTGCGTATGCCCGCGTCGGGAAATGACGTCAAAATTTACGATTACTTCGCGCCGGAACCCGTATTGTTGGCAAACATTCGCGCTGAGGGACCAAATTTAAATCGTGGTGAATTTGATCCTGCCCCGCTTTTTGCGCCTGATATCACCACCCCCGATTTAAGGAATGCGGAGCATAAAAAAATAGATTTTTCAGCAACGGCGAGCCCGACACCAAATTTAATACCCCTACCTAACGGCAAAACACTTAATTTAGCTGATGAGTTGTGCCTGAATGAAAAATCATTCTGGGCCATCAACAAAACCACTTGGCCAGAGGACGGACATAAAACCATGCCCGCACCAGTCCTAAACTTGGTGAAAGACCGAACCTATATTTTTGAATTACGAAACTTAACGCCACATATGCATCCTATTCACATTCACGGCCATACATTCTTGTATTTAAAATCGAACAAACGTTCTCTTCCGCAACATTATACAGATACAGTTCTTCTTAAGCCTAAGGAGCGAATTCAAGTGGCATTCAAAGCCGATAATCCAGGTGATTGGATGTTCCATTGTCATATCATCGAACATGCGGAAACGGGAATGATGAGCATTCTTAGAGTAACCTAATGAAACTTCACCTGATTATTCTAGCAGTATTTACTTTATCAATACCAACAGTTAGCGCTTCCGCCAAATCCCTTGATTTTGCACTTGGGAAAGCATTGTTTGATCGCATTTGGACACCTGCACCGGCTTCAACGGACGCCACAGATGGCCTTGGCCCCCTATTCAATGCCCGCTCTTGTGTAAGTTGTCATCCAGCCGGAGGGCGCGGGCAATTCAAGGAAAGCATTAACGGTGACATTTCGGGGCTTGGCCTGATCGTGCGAATTGGGAACAGTATAGGCGAAGGTGACCCCACATACGGAATTCAATTACAAACACATGGGGTTCAAGGTTTACGCGCGGAAGGCATAAGAACACGAAAAGAAGATGGTTCTTTAAGTGCCGAAAATTTAGCGTTTGGCCCTGCTGATGCAGGTACAAAATTTGGAGGTAGATTAGCAACGACACTTCAGGGAATTGGGCTTTTAGAGCGTGTATCAGAGACATCTATTAGGGCTTGGGCCGATCCCGATGATACAGACAATGATGGTGTTTCAGGGCGGATAAACTCCATTATGAACAGCCAAGGTGTTAAAACGATAGGCCGCTTTGGATCGAAAGCAGGAAAAGCGAGTTTATATGATCAATCCGCAGCAGCCCTTCACACAGACCTTGGGCTTTCCAACTCTGTTCATCGTGAACATTTTGGCGATTGCACTGAAACTCAAAATAAATGTCGTACCGCCCCAAACGGCGCGAGTACACGCTTTGAAAATCTGGAGATTGGCAGCGAAATGATGCGGCTGATTGTTACCTATGTTAGCAGGCTTAAACCACCTAAACCCACGCATAATGAAGTCGACGGTTTGACCGTTTTTACTGAAACTGGGTGCGCAGCCTGTCACCGCCCAAGTCTTCCTTTATCCGATGGAAAAACGATAAGCGCTTATACGGATTTGCTTCTTCATGATATGGGGGCAGAACTTGCGGATGGTATTGGTGATGGAAGTGCATCGGGTTCTGAATGGCGGACTCCGCCGCTTTGGGGCTTAAGCAAGGCAACCCGATATTTACACGATGGGCGAGCGAAAAGTGTGCGCGAAGCGATCGAGTGGCATGGTGGTGAAGCAAAGCGTGCAAAAAATACATTTACAAAGCTATCCGAGCAACAACAGAAACGACTTTTGAATTACCTCAAAGGACTATAAAAAAAAGATATGACTTATCGAACCTTTATTTTAGCTATTGTCGGCTTAGTATTTTTCAGCACAATTTCCACAGCAGAAGATCGCTATACGCCGATCAACACAGCACTAATGAACGAGGTGTTTCTTCCGAACTTCAAAGGGCTAGCCGATGCGGCAGATGAACAGCATCACGCATGGGAACAAACATGTGCTGCGCCAGCATTAGATGGAGAAAAGGTATTACGAAAAGCATTTCATAAGACCATGGATGCATGGGCGCTAGTTTTCCATTGGAACATTGGACCTATTACTCAGCATTTGAGGCGGGACAGTTTGTATCATTGGCCGGAGCGTCGAAATTCCATAGGCAAAAGCCTTGCTAATTTACTGGCTAATGAGCAACCAGAAAAACTATCAACTAAGCGTTTTTCTAAGGCTTCAGTTGCTGTGCAAGGTCTGCCAGCACTGGAACGCCTTTTGTTTGAAGACATTGATGTCACCAAAAATGCTTGGGCTTGTAAAGTTGGGATGACCATTGCCTTGAACGTCCAAATGATCACAAAAGTTGTCGAACGGGAACTTCGGGAAGAAATCGAGCCGTTGCTTAACAAAGGAACTCCACACCCAGATTTTTTTGATCAACCTTCCGATTTTATTAATCGGGTATTTAACGAATTGTTGACTGGTTACCGGATTATCAAAGATCAAAAAATTTTAATGATATCGGGCGTTGGTGGGAAAAGCTCTAAGCCAAATAGAATTGAAAATCGGCGCAGCAAAAGATTCGAGAAAAATTTGAAACTTAACCTTCATGGATTGTTACTAGCGCAAAAAGTCATAGCGCGGTTTTTGACAGATGCCCATCAAAATAAACTGAGCAAAGGATTTGAAGATGTCCATTTGGCCCTGAAAGAACTGGGTGATTTTGAAACAGGCATCAAAAATAAAACCATCCAACCTCAAATTAAAGTCTTTCTAGCAACGCTTGATGCCGTACGTAATGCAATGGCAAAAGAATATGTTGACCAACTTGATCTTATCGTTGGATTTAACAGCTTAGACGGCGATTAATCTTAATGGACCGTAGGCATTTCATGAAGACGGGTTTCGCTAGCTTATTAAGTGTTTTATTTCCAACAAGCCGTCTGGCAAGCAACGAACTAAAACATTCTTGGGTATCTGGTTTCGGGACGAATGAGAACACATATGGGGTTGTGCATTTTGATGAAAATTTGAATCTTTTGTCGACAACGGAAACCCCTTTTCGTCTGCATGACATAGCCTTTAGACCGGCGGCAAATGAAGTCTGTATACCCGCGCGGCGGCCTGGAAAAGTCTTCTTAATCTTAAACGCGTCAGGTGAAATGACATCGATACAAGCACCGAAGGGGCGGCACTTTTACGGCCATGGTGCTTATTCAAAGGATGGGCGGCTTCTTTTCTTGACGGAAAATGATTACCTAAATGGGCAGGGCGTTATTGGTATATACGAGGCAACGAATAGATATACTCGAACTGGCGAAATGAGCAGTGGTGGTATTGGTCCACATGAAATTCTTGCTTACGGAGATGGTAAACACCTTGTCGTGGCGAACGGTGGGATACGGACACATCCTGAAAGCGGGCGGGCTAAACTTAACCTTGATACCATGCGCCCAAATATTTCGGTAATTGATCCGAACCGTCGATTAATCGTTGAGCGGATGGTATTGCCTGAAGATATGGCAAACTTGTCTATCCGCCATATATATGTGACACAAAATGACGATATCTATTTTGGTGTGCAAGATCAGTTCCCCGGATTAGAAGACTTCCCACTCGTTGGTAACTGGCACGCAGGAAGACTTGCGACATTCGTAAGTGCGCCCGATGGCGGATGGTCCTCGTTTAATGGCTATGTGGGTAGCATCCGAAGCGATAAATCAAATAACCAAATTGCTGCCTGCAGCCCGCGTGGTGGAATTGCATGTTTCTGGACGATCAATGACAACCACACGCCAAATGCATTTCATTTGAAAGATGTATGTGGAATTGAACGCACACAAAAACCCAATCAGTTTATTATGACATCGGGAACGGGCCGTCTTGTGAAACTGGAATACTCAAGCAGGGCATTAAAGGTCAAAAATAAAAAACAGTTATCAATCCATTTCGATAATCATTGCCGTGTGATTTGATTTGAGGGTTCTATTCTGAATGCAATAGACTACAATAGATTTCTCATTGATCGGATGGGCAGAATGGTAGAAATCAATTATCCACTAAAGGAAGAAGCGCGGTTGTTGGGGGACCGGCTTGGGGGGGGGGGGCAGAGAATGTCAGCGTAAATTTGGTACAAAGTATTGAAGGGGTATCAAATACTATCCCTGATACTTTTTATCACCGGTGGGGAGGCGGTATTAGCCCGAGATGTCGCGAGAAATGACACAAAGAGCAAACTGAGTTCTCCTAATAATTATGAGTGGCCAGCAGATCAATGAATATAAAATATTTTAGGTGATTAATTTTAAATTATTAGTTCAGAAAATTGAGCAGAGCACGGGCAACATTATCGTAGCCCTCACGCATTAGCCAGCCTGCGGTTACCCCCAAGGCGAACTGGATGTCAAAAATAAAATTAAACAGCCAACCCGCTATAAAAACAAATAGTGAGTATATAAAGCGCTTAAGCCACTTCATATCAGAATGATCTTTTCAACTATTATTAACGACAGTTGTATACCCAATTTCACTAATCCTATTCCATCACAAACCAATTTAAAGGGATGCATTTTGCTTTTAAATATAATTTACTAGATTACCCTGATTTTGAACAGTAAAACCTCGTGAAAAGTAATTTTAGGAGAGCAACTTAACG
>JAPKAX010000171.1 GCA_028825025.1 Rhodospirillales bacterium
AGGCACAAACGATTGAACCTGGAAACAGAGATGCCATAGCTTTTACGGCGATTGCAGCAACTGAAAAGGGCGACAAACAAACGTCAGCCCGAATTTTGAACCCTGATCTGTTGGTCCGCCCCAAACAGTTCGATATTCGTCCCGGCTTTGATAGCTTAGCAGCTTTTAATGCAGCATTGGTTGATCACGTTTTAACCCACCCGACTTTGGCAAAAGAGCCCCGCAACAAGGCGACGCGCAATGGTCAACAGACGGATAATTTAGCTTTAGGGGACGGAGGACCGGTGGCAGAACTTCAAGCGATGATTGGTGAAGCGCTGGATGAATATTTAGAAGCGATTAACTCAGATAAAAAGCACCCCTACCCACCCTTAATTCCAAAATTGACCAAAATCGACATCTGGGGCACGGTTTTGGAGGCTCAGGGCCATCAAGCAGCGCACATGCACCGGGCTGCGTGGGTAAGTGGTGTTTATTATGCAAAATTGCCGGATGTGATGCATTCGGGTGAAAACGACAATGCCGGATGTATTGAATTTTGTCGCCCACCCGATGAATTTCCCTGCACTCAACAACACGACGTGAAAATCATTCAGCCCCAAGAGGGTACAATGGTGCTGTTTCCGTCTTATATGTATCATCGCACAATCCCGTTTGAAAGCACCGACAAACGCATCAGCATTGCTTTCGACTTGCAAGCATAAGTATCAACAGATAATCATTTGACGAGCCTTAAATACAGAGAACCCTTAGAGCGATATCGGACGACGGATTAATCAGGGGACTAAGCCTCATTAGGAAGACGCTTCCGTACAATGGGGGCAAGTGCCTTCGACTTCTATGGTTCGGCGGAGCACACTAAAACCAACGGCTTTGGCTTGATCGTTGATGGCAGCATCAATGCGGGGGTCGTTTAGTTCTGCCGTTGTGCCGCATTTTTCACAGATTAGAAACTGCGCGCGGTGTGGTGTTTCAGGGTCCGTGCATCCAACAAAGGCGTTTAAACTTTCAATACGGTGAATAAGCCCGTGTTCGAGTAAAAAGTCTAAGGCTCGATAGACCGTTGGTGGGGCAGCACCGCTGCGTTCTTTTTGCAGAGCATCCAAAATCTCGTAGGCACCTAGTGGTTTATGCCCGCGCCAGACCAGCTCTAACACACGTTTGCGAATATCGGTTAAGCGCACACTGCGTTGGGCGCATATCAATTCCGCACGCTCGACCGCTTCTCCCCGACACGCATTGTGGTCGTGGTTGTGGTCAACAAAGGTCATTTCAGCTGCTTTTTTAGACATAATACTCCTTTATATCACGTAATCACCGCTTTAACATAATGTTGTTATGGGATATCTGCACTCCTATAGTTCTAATGTTGTGTTTCAAAGTTTAAAGGCCGCTCTTATGGGTTCTCCGCTTTCTTCTAAAACGGCTAATGCCGTTGTTTCTACTTTGTTGTTTAACGCGGACGGCTTGGTTCCTGCCATTGCTCAACAGCATGACACTGGTGAAATTTTAATGATGGCTTGGATGAACGAAGATGCGGTGCGCGAAACTTTGGATACTAACCAAGTATGTTATTGGTCCCGGTCCCGCAGTCAGCTTTGGCGCAAGGGGGAAACGTCAGGACAAACGCAAAAGCTGGTTGATTTCAGATGGGATTGCGATGCCGATACGATTTTATTACAAGTCTATCAATTCGGCGTGGCGTGTCACACAGGGCGGCGCAATTGCTTTTATAATGCGGTGCGCGATGACAAAATAGCCGCCATTGCAGACCCTGAAGTCAATCCGGATGATATTTATTCATAAAATGCTTAGAGCTTTATGTGCCCTTGCAATCACTCTCTTTGTTCTAAGCCCTGCGGCATTTGCAAAGACAAAAACCTATATCTACGCCGCGTCCAGTTTGACCGGTACAATAACCAAAGCGGCAAGCGACTTTAACGCTAAGACGGGCTTAAGCGTTATTCCTGTATTCGGTGCAAGTTCTACGTTGGCCCGGCAAATCATTCAAGGCGCACCCGCAAACCTATTTATTTCTGCCAATAAATTGTGGATGGATAAGGTATCTCAACATCAGTTGATTGTATCGGGGTCGCGATATAATTTAACCGCAAATCAGTTGATTTTAATTGCCCCTAAATCTAATAACATCGTCGTTGGTTTATCAGACACAAAAAGCTTAAAGTCTGTCCTGGATGGCAACCGCATCGCCATTGCCGACCCAAACCACGTTCCGGCCGGTCTGTATGCTAAAAATGCACTTCAAACTCTCAAGATATGGCAACACATCAAAGATCATTTAGCAATGGCTGCTAATGTTCGCATTGCATTGTCTTATGTGGAACGGGGCGAGGTGCCGTTTGGAATTGTATATAAAAGTGACAGTGTTGGGCGCACAAACATCAAAACAATTGCTCTGTTCCCGGTAACCAGCCATCCACCAATCCTTTATCCCATGGCATTGATTCGAACAAATTCGACTGAAACAGCAAAAGCCTTTTACCAGTTCTTGCAATCGGTGCAGGGTCGCGCAATCCTCTCTCAGTTTGGATTCACCCCCCTTCCCTAACAAGGACAACCCGTTGTTTGCTTTAACGCCCTTCGAAATTGGAGCCATTCAACTGAGCCTAAAGGTCGCGGGCTTGGCATTGCTTGGGTGTTTACCGATGGGTTTATTGGCAGCATGGGTTTTGGCGCGCTGTGATTTTTATGGAAAATCACTTCTAAACGGCGTTATTCACCTGCCCCTTGTATTGCCACCGGTTGTTGTTGGATATTTGTTATTAGTATTATTTGGCAAGCAAGGCGCGTTGGGCCGGTGGCTCTGGGAAACATTCGAGGTTTCCATTGCCTTTAGCTGGAAAGGAGCTGCTGTTGCTGCCGGAATTATGGCTTTTCCTTTAATGGTACGCTCGATTCGATTGTCGTTGGAATTGGTCGACACCGGATTAGAAGATGCAGCACGAACTTTGGGGGCATCGCCCAAATGGGTATTCATCACAGTCACTTTGCCACTTATTTTACCGGGATTATTAACCGGAACTATATTGGCCTTCGCCCGTAGCTTAGGTGAATTTGGCGCAACGATTACTTTTGTATCAAACATTCCCGGTGAAACCCAAACCTTGCCCTTAGCCTTATATAGCCTTACCCAAGCCCCGAATGGTGATGTGGGTGCGTTACGGTTAGTAGTGATTTCCGTTGTTATCGGCTTGGCGGCATTGATAGCATCTGAAGCTTTATCGCGACGTATTAATAATAGGTTGAGGTGAGCACAAATGCAGCAAAAACCATACATTAACATCGATATTAAACGCAAAAGAGATGATTTTACGTTATCGGCTAAATTCCAAACAAAAGGTGGGATAACAGCTTTTTTTGGTCGTTCCGGTTCAGGAAAAACATCTTTGATTGATTTGATTTCCGGATTGGATACGCCTGATTCTGGAACCATCACAATTGGTGACCAGGTATTATTCGATGCAGAATCTCGGATTAACATTGCGCCAGAAAAGCGGAATATTGGTTACGTATTTCAAGAAGGACGCCTGTTTCCACATTTGAATGTGAAATCAAATTTGCTGTACGCTCGGCGCTTTATAAACACAGCGCTCGATCCTGTAATGTTCAAGACCATCATTAATTTGTTAGGCCTTGAACACCTTTTGAACCGGCGCCCATCTACTTTATCTGGTGGCGAGAAACAGCGAGTTGCCATTGGTCGTGCCTTATTAGCTGAGCCTCAATTATTGCTAATGGATGAACCTTTAGCATCCTTGGATTCCGCTCGAAAAGCAGAGATATTACCGTTTATTGAAAACTTGCGCGATCATCTAAAAACTCCAATTTTATACGTATCTCATGCCATGGATGAAGTTATTCGCTTGGCTGATACAATGGTCTTATTGGACCATGGTTCCGTTGTTGCTCAAGGCGAAGTCGAAGATTTAATGAGCCGTTTGGATTTACGGCCTTTAACCGGAAGATACGAAGCTGGTGCCGTCTTATCGGTACAAATCGCGGCACATGATAAGGAATACGGCCTTACTGAACTCTCTTTTTCTGATCATAAATTAATTATCCCTCACATCGATTTACCCATTGGTGCCCATTTACGGATGCGCATTCGGGCCCGTGATGTCAGTTTAAGTACATCAAAACCAATCCAAACCAGCGTATTGAACGTGTTTAAAGCTAAAATCATAGAAATTGCTCCAGATGGCAGATCCCAATGTGAAATTCTTTTGGATATGGGAGCTCCCTTAATAGCCAGAATCACCAGAAAATCTGTCGTTGAACTGAACATGAAGGTTGGTGATACGATTTACGCCATGGTCAAGGCTGCCGCCATTGACCGCCATAGCCTTGGGCTTGTTGGTACACGTGTTCGACAAATAAATTAATTAATCGAATAGTGATTAATCATTGTTTTGGAAGGTAATCATCTGACTATCTCAAGATAATATTGAAGCTGAACGGTATGTCGGTTTTATCGAGTAAATTAGGATGAACGAACCAGTTTAAGAGCCAAGTCACATTGGTAATTCGCGTATTTTTATTAAAATGGTGTGTTCTGGGTCCGTATATGGATATTTATTAATTGATTTCATGTTAATTATAGGACGTGAATCATAAAAAATAATATGACTGGGCCAGACATCTGACAGATTGCTGAATTTTTTGGGTGCTTACGAACTTTTTAGCAATAAGTCCCAGATAAAAATGCATCAGGATCATTATGGGCGTCATAATAGTTGCCCTTGCGGTTTATATTTACCCATGAGTGTATCTGCCAGTTGCAAAGGGTAAAATACTAGATTGACTAATTTTTGGAATGCGTTCATGTATTATTACACTGTTCGAATCTATAATCAGTTGCTCTATTTCTAACAAAACCGATTATGTTCTTTATCCCCACCCGTATCCATAATTAACTAATTTTTGATTAATTTATTATTGAAGGCCACGTCCGCAGACAAAACCTTAAATGTTTCCAATTGATCGATATCACCACAATATCGTTTTCAGCCTTTTTTAGGTGTTTTAGCGACGAAAACTTTGCAGTTTGAATACCCTTGATTATAAAAATGATAGGTAACGTTCGGTTCAGCAAGCCCATCTGTATCTATTAAATTCCAATGTTTATTCGCAATCCCAGTAATGCCCCGCCCCCGTTCTCCTACAAAACCAACTGAGTATGTCATAATTTGGCGTTGGAGGAACAGTCCGCGCCGACACGCAGTCGACAAACGCCTATTAATTGTTCCAACACTCCAATAGGGTTGCTTACTGGTGGCGTATTGCCCCTTAACTCGGCTTCCAGCTTCAACACTTGAAATATTCAAGAAACCAACACAGGCAACAACAACAGCCCCTAATGCTGCTAAACCCAAGCCACGGTTTGCACGGGAGTATGCAATTGTAATGAAATATTTCATATCTTAATAATAGCTTAACCCTTTGAAATAAACAAGGGAATCAAAAGAGACCCTTGTTTGTTCAATACTTGGGTCAATTATTTATTATACCTTCAACCGCACCTAAGAAATCGGTGACCTCTTGCTCTGTGTTATAGTGGCACATCGACACCCGCACACAGCTATCAAGACCAAGTGGTTTTAATATATTTCCAGAATAATGGTCGGCTTTACGCGCATGGGTTCTGATCCCTTTTTCGCTCAAAGCGCTAACAATTTGTTCTGCTGTCATGCCCTCAATGGTAATTGCAACCAAACCTTCGCGCTGTGGGTTATCAACCCCACCGATGATCCCAACTTCAGACATAGACGCCAGTCCGCTTTGACCATTAACACCAAACAACATTGCGTCGGTTAGTTCTTTTTCTTGCTGGTGAATGGCTTTACTGGCGGCATTGATCTTTTCACGACGGTCAGTGGAATCTGTGAAATGCCCCCCCAACCAATCGAAGTAATTCACAACTTCTGTGAACGTCGCATAAGATGCGGTATCGCGTGTGCCCAGCTCCCAATTGTTTTCTGGCGATCCAATAAGCCGATCATGGGGCAATATGCTCATACGATCTGATACCCATGCTACGCCATAGCCGTGGCGTGAAAAGACTTTATAAGGTGAAATCACATAACCATCGATACCATAAGAATCGAGATCAAGACCGCCGTGCGCTGCATGCTGAATACCATCAACAATGATATAACAATCGGGCGCGATACTGCGAATAAGCTTCGCAATACTGGCCACATCAACTGACATACCTGTAACTGGTGATGTATGTACAATCGTTGCAATGCTGGTATCTTTGGTCACGTATGCTTTGTAATCATCAGCGGTTACGGTTCCGGTTTCATCGTTATGGGGAACCCTAACAAACTCACGCTTGGCAATTTTAGCCCAACGATCACACGCACTGACTGACGCCGGATGCTCCAATGTGCTGCCGACAACAATGCCGCCGTCTGGCGCACCCAAAATCGCGGTGCTGATCAGGCGGAACAAAAGCTCAGTACCACTTTCACCAACAAAAGTAGATCCGTTTGATGCTCCAAAAAAAGTGAGAATGTCAGATTTTGCTTGATTAATGATCGAGACCAATTCATGGGAAGCCGGATTATCTCGGCCTTGATTGTCGGGGATCGCAGCCAACTCAGCTGAACGTTCAACCACAGATTTTAAGGTCAATGCGCCGCCCGCATTTTCAAAAAATATCCGCTTGCCTTGTTCAGGGCACGTATCCACATGAGCAAACCGATCTCGAATTTCGTTAATCAAACCATCTTTAATCTTTTTCATGCGTTTAGGCCCTTATATTTTTTGAATTGCGAAGTCTAATTAATAACACGAAGCTCTTAGGACAATCGTATTTTTTATATATGAAATGATGGGAGAACTTACCAGTATCCATAACGAAAGCCAACGTTATCCAAGCCTTCGTTTTGGGTGAGGTTTGATAGGAGGCAAAAGACCCGTTACCGATGAAACTAGAGTTTTTACATTCGACATTTTCATTCGCAGTTCATCTATTCACACCAAGCTTGAGGCAGCACAAACAATACCCCGCCCAAATATTTCAAGCA
>JAPKAX010000172.1 GCA_028825025.1 Rhodospirillales bacterium
CACAGAAGTTTTTGCGCCCAGTAAAGGGCAATGCGTTACAATGTAATTTACCAAAGGAACCTATATGTCTGGTAAAATTGATACCCGCTTAGCTGAGCTTGGAATTGAACTCCCTACCCCCGCTTCCCCCGCTGCAAATTATGTCCCGTTTATAATTTCTGGCAACACCCTGTTTGTTTCCGGACAAATTACGATGTGGGATGGTGAAATTAAATACATAGGGCGTGTTGGCGATGGCATTTCCAAAGAAGATGCATACCAAGCGGCGCGTATTTGTGGAATGAATATCATTGCTCAGGCAAAAATAGCATGTGGCGGTGATTTAGACCGAGTGACGCGGGTTTTAAAGCTAGGTGGATTCGTAAATTGCCTACCAGAGTTTAATGATATGCCGGAAGTTATTAACGGCGCATCAGACTTGATGGTTGAGGTTTTTGGTTGTGAAATCGGGTCGCATGCACGTTTTGCCGTAGGTGCATCATCATTGCCACGTGGTATTGCAACAGAAGTTGATGGAACATTTGAAATTTCTTAACAAACTCAGTTCAGCCAATAGATAATTGGCTGAACCCTTCTTTTTTAATTTAAAAACATTTTAAACAAAAAATCCTTGTGTTCAGTCCTTAATGGCACCAAATCTAGTGCATGCCTGATGGAAATGAAGAAATTGTTGTTAAAGTAATCCCCTCTATTTCGGAGGTGTCGTCGGAAGCTTGGGACCGATGTGCGGGAACATCTCACCCCTTCACCCGTCATGCCTTTTTAAGTGCCCTTGAAGACAGCGGGTCTGCGACAACTGAAACTGGGTGGCAGCCTCAGCATTTAATTATCAAATCTCCTACGGGCGATATATTGGGTGCATCCCCACTCTATTTAAAAAACCATTCCTATGGTGAATACGTTTTTGATTGGGGATGGGCAGACGCATTCGAACGTGCAGGGGGTAATTATTACCCAAAGCTGCAATGCTCTGTCCCTTTTACGCCCGTTTCAGGGGTACGTTTTTTAATTCCGGACACGACAGGACCCGAACAGAAAATTGCCCTCAAGCAAGCCCTTGGAGGCGCCATGGTTAAATTGGCAGACCGGATGGATGTATCGTCCATACACGTCACATTTACCAGTAAAGAAGAATGGAAACTATTAACCGACGTTGGGTTTTTACAACGTATTGGACAACAATTCCATTGGTATAACAATGACTACAAAACTTTTGATGATTTTTTAGGTGAACTTACTTCACGTAAAAGAAAACAAATTCGCAAAGAACGCCGTGCTGTTTTAGATAAAAATTTAACCATCAAAGTTTTAAGTGGAGCCGAAATAGAAGAACGCCATTGGGACGCTTTTTATAAATTCTATTTATCAACAATCGACAAAAAATGGGGCTCAAATTATCTGACGCGCAGTTTCTTTACTTTGTTGGGTGAGCGCATGAGCGATCAGGTTGTTTTAATTGTTGTTGAAGATGAGGGACATTTGGTCGCCGGTGCATTGAATTTCAAAAGTGATGACACGTTATACGGCCGAAATTGGGGCTGTTTAGCGAACTATAAGTTTTTGCACTTTGAAGCGTGTTATTATAAGGCCATCGATTATGCCATTGAACATGGCCTTAAACGTGTTGAGGCAGGTGCACAAGGCCCGCATAAAATACAACGGGGCTATTTGCCATCATACACGTACTCAGCCCATTGGATTAACCATCCAGGACTGAAGGGCGCAATTGAAGATTTTTTAACGCAGGAACGCTTAGGCATTGAGTTCGAAATGCGCGATTTTGAACAACATTCCCCGTTCAAAAATACTGAAAATGAATAGACGTAGTATCTCTCCGTTAACCTTTTTCATTTAAATTTAGTTATGAAATGGAGATCGTTATGAAATTGTTTTTATCGGTAATTATAAGTCTTTTTATGTATTACACACCTGTCTCTCATGCGTCTGGGCTGCCTAATATATCCGGTTTATCGATATCTTCCTCTCTTCTTAAATCTATCGCCATGAAATGCGTTCGCTTATCACGTCGTGGCACTTCAGAAGTTCTGGTTAATTCGTGTGGGGGGTGCCGTATTGTGGCTGTGGCCCGCAAGCGCACTGGAATTGCCATGCCTATTTTACGTAGTTTCAATGTTCACCCTAATATCCCTTATTCTCTTCCATTTAAGGGACCTGGTCGCTCGCGCATTACGACCATACAAAACTGTCAAAGCTCTGAAGCAGATGCCAGGGATGCAACACGAAAGGCGGGGAATGAACTTGGGAAATGTGTCACCTTAAAACAAGCAGTTAATGGCGCTGCTATTTTAGTAAACAGATGCAATACCTGCCGCGGCGCAGCGTTACAACGGTTAAGTAAAAATGGTAAATTGATGGGTCGGCAGGCGTTTAAGCTGAAATCAAAGCAAACAATTATTGTAAAATCAAAAGGGGCTTCGCAGTTGGGATTAATTGCTGAAGTCGCCTGTCCCTCTTAAGGCCTAATTAAGACCAAGCCTCAAGGGCTTCTTGTGGGGTTATTTCACACATAGGATCACGCTTATTTGCTGGGCGCCCCTCTTTCATAACGGGAAAGCGCACACCTGAAAATGTACCCGTATCTGGGTCTGTATCAATGAGTTGTCGGTCTTTGATTTGGGGCCAATAAGCAAGCTCTGCATACTTAAGCACCGGATGATAACAACAATCAACATTTTCAAGCGCACCATCCCATGCATTACGACTGTTTTCTAAAAACATTTGTTCAAGCTCTGCAATTAGTTCCGTTTGGGGTAAGGGGTCTGATTGTCGCTCAATCCATTCCGTGTGGCAGACTGCTGTACAGAAATTTTCCCAAAAATGATGCTCAATCGCACCTAAACTAATAAACTTGCCATCGCTGGTTTGATAAACCTGATAACAAGCCGCACCCCCGTTTAGTAGATCAACCCCGCGCTCCGGTACTCCGCCTAATGCGTGTTCTGACGATACATTAGTTGTCTGTTCAGACAAGCCTTGCTGTATAAGCCCGAACGTTTGCCACGATACCATGGTGTCGGCCATGGCTACGTCTAAATAGGCACCCTGCCCTGATGAGACTCGGCCCAGCAATGCGCCTTGAATAGCGATGACGGTTTGCATGGCTCCGGCGTAATCTGCAATCGGTGGAAAGGCCGCTTGTGGGCGGTCTTTTGGCCCGGTCATATTTAGCCCACCACCCATTGCGACATAATTAATATCGTGACCTGATCGAAGCCGAAGCGGGCCTGTTTGCCCGTACCCTGAAAGCGCACAATGCACCATTTTAGGGTTTAATTTACGCAAACTACCATTGCCAAGTCCCAATCGATCAAGAACACCCGGACGATAAGATTCGACCAATACATCTGCCTGACAGATCAAAGCTTCAAACGTCTTAATCCCATCATCCGACTTTAAATCTATTCGGACAACGCGTTTGCCTGCATTAACAATCGCGTGGAATGGCCAATGGCCCCGCTCATTGGTAACGGGGTTTAATGACCTCAACGGATCGCCACCGGGGGCTTCAACTTTTATAACATCAGCACCCATATCACTCAGCATTTGCGCCGCATAGGGCCCCGGAAGGAATTGCGACACATCAAGGACGCGAATCCCTGCTAATTGCGATTTTGTCACTGTTTTAGGTCTGCATGAGTGTTAATTGACCTTTATTTGACCAAAGCAGGCTCTTTGCCCTTGTCTCGTTTCGTTGGGCGATTTCCATCTTTTGAGAAATCAAAGCTGATTTTTCCATCTTCAACTTTAACCAATACAGCCCCGCCTTTTGCCAGTTTTCCAAACAGCAATTCTTCGGCTAAAGGCTTTTTAATATGCTCTTGAATAACCCGCGCCAGAGGCCGTGCGCCATATTTGGGGTCGTAGCCCTTTTTAGCTAACCATTCGCGAGCGCTTTCGGTCAGCTCAATCACCACATTGCGGTCGTCTAATTGAACTTCCAACTCCATGATAAACTTATCGACAACGCGTGTGACGACTTCTGGCGGTAAGGCGGCGAAAGGAACTGTGGCATCCAAACGGTTTCTAAATTCCGGTGTGAACATTCGTTCTATCGCTTCAATATCCTCACCAACCCGTTCTTCGCGCTCGAAGCCAATGGTCGCTTTGGCCATATCAGATGCGCCTGCATTGGTTGTCATGATTAAAACAACGTTTCTGAAATCTATCGATTTCCCGTTGTTATCCGTTAATTTTCCATGATCCATGACTTGCAGAAGGATGTTAAACAAATCTGGATGGGCTTTCTCTATCTCGTCGAGCAAAAGCACAGAATGGGGTTGCTGATCGATCGCATCGGTTAACAAACCACCTTGATCAAAGCCAACGTAGCCCGGCGGTGCACCAATCAACCGCGACACAGAATGGCGTTCCATGTATTCAGACATGTCGAACCTGACAAGCTCCACACCCAAAACATGGGCTAATTGTTTGGCGACCTCTGTTTTACCAACCCCCGTTGGGCCTGAAAACAAATAGCTGCCAATAGGCTTTTCTGCATCGCGTAATCCAGCCCGGGATAATTTAATAGCGGAAGATAAGGTGTCGATAGCTTTGTCTTGACCAAAGACCACCGTTTTTAAATTGCGCTCAAGCAATTTCAATGTTTCCCGATCATCCTTAGACACACTCTTTGCTGGAATTCGGGCGATCATTGCGACAACGTCTTCAACATCTTTAAGTGAAACCGTTTTTTTGCGCTTACTTTCCGGCACCAACATTCTGGATGCGCCCACTTCATCGATGACATCAATCGCTTTATCGGGTAATTTCCGGTCATTAATATAACGTGCTGATAATTCAACGGCGGCCCGAATGGCTTCTGCCGTATAACGCACATTATGATGCTTTTCGTAATATGGCTTTAAGCCCATCAAAATTTTGACAGCATCTTCAATACTGGGCTCTTTAACATCAATTTTTTGGAAACGACGCACAAGTGCCCGGTCTTTTTCAAAATAGCCCCGGTATTCTTTGTATGTTGTCGACCCCATGCACCGTAGACCGCCGTTTTGTAGAGCCGGTTTTAAGATGTTCGATGCATCCAACGATCCACCACTGGTCGCACCTGCGCCAATGACGGTGTGGATTTCATCAATAAACAGAACAGCATGTTCTTGAGCTTCTAATTCTTTCATTACATTCTTTAAACGCTCTTCAAAGTCACCTCTGTAACGGGTTCCAGCCAATAAAGCCCCCATGTCTAGAGCGTAAATAACAGCATTAAGCAGAACTTTTGGAACATCACCTTCAACAATGCGTTTAGCCAAACCCTCAGCAATAGCAGTTTTACCGACGCCGGGATCACCCACATACAGCGGGTTGTTTTTACTGCGGCGGCATAAGATTTGGATCGTCCGATCCACTTCCATTTGACGGCCAATCAGCGGATCAATTTTGCCTTCACTGGCTTTTTTGTTCAAATCGACACAATACGCCTTAAGAGCTTCATCGCCTTTGCGAACAATCTCCTCTTCTGAAGCATCTTCATCAGCACCATGTACGGTAGGGCTTTCATTGGCTCCAGGGACTTTGGCTATACCATGCGATATGTAATTGACTGCATCTAAGCGCGACATATCTTGGAGCTGTAGGAAATATACAGCGTGGGATTCGCGTTCTGAAAAAAGGGCAACTAAAACGTTGGCCCCAGTCACTTCTTCGCGGCCTGAACTTTGCACATGGATAACAGCGCGTTGAATGACCCGCTGGAACCCAGCCGTTGGCTTAGGTTCGCCCATTTCAGGATTGATTAGATCTTCTAGTTCGGTTTCTAAGAACGTTTTTAATTCAGAGGATAAACGTTCAATATCAACACCACATGCCCGCATAACCGACATCGAGTCTTGATCTTCGGTCAGTGACATTAATAGATGTTCAAGTGAAGCGTATTCATGATTACGCTCCGTTGCCATACTTAAGGCACGATGCAGGGTCTTTTCTAGATTACGTGATAACATTATTCGTCTCCATCGCCGTCTTTTTCAATTGTACACTGAAGAGGATGATCGTTTTGCCGGGCAATATCCATAACCTGGCTTACTTTAGTTTCTGCAATTTCATAGGTGAACACACCACAAACCCCAACACCACGTTGATGAACATGCAGCATTATTTGCGTTGCTTCATCGCCCGGTTTGTTGAAAAAATGCTCGAGCACATAAACAACAAATTCCATTGGTGTGTAGTCATCGTTCAACATCAGAACTTTATACATAGCTGGTTTTTTTGTTTGTGCACGGGACTTTACGGCCAGCCCTGTGCCAAAATCGCGATCATCATCGTTCGGTGATTTGGGTGTATTATTTTGATCGCTCATTTTTTCTTATAAATCCCTATCGGCGCATTTACCGAATTATATTTTGACACCTGTAAATGATATGGGATTAAAGTCGATTAACGAAAGCCTTTTGCGATATTTATTTGTAAAAAAATAAAAAAAGCGCCCGATAGTGGGAGGAACCACCGAGCGCTTCACAATACGACTTAATTTAATCTGGGAGGTCTGATTAAATTAAGTTAGGTTACTAATGGATTTGATAAGGTTTCAACCACTGCGTTTACACGCTTGCTTATAGATGCTGATTCATCTTCACCTAACTTAACGGACAAATCTGTAATCTTTTTGCTTTGGTCCATTGCTTTGCTATAAGACGCTTCAACCAATTCATTGTGTGTTGAAACCACGTCTTGGACATTTTTACAGGTAAAAAGCTTCGTAGATGCCAATGTGCTTTCTTCAATGGACGCTTGAAATAAGGACATAAGCACTTCGCTGAGATTCTGCATCCCCTGAGTGAAAAGCGAATTGGCTTCAATAATCGCTTCGAAGTTATATTTGTTAAACGAAATGGCATTTTCGCAAGCTTTAAGTGTATAGTCAGTGACATGAACTGCACCAACAACTTGCTCCTGGCTTACTTCAGCTACTTTTTCAACATTCTCAACGGTAGGCTTGGCTGCTAATTTTACAGTTTTTTCAACA
>JAPKAX010000173.1 GCA_028825025.1 Rhodospirillales bacterium
TAGGGCGCTATAACCGCTTCAAATTCGGCTTTTTGTACCAGTCCGATTTTATCCAGCCTTGATATCCCAATGTCGAAAGGGGGATGGTGCATAAACAGGTAAATTGCTCCGCTTGCCTCAGCCAACTGATCGTCCAACCAATTGAGGCGGTTTTCACAGAGCCACCCTGCATGCGTGCCCTCCTGCAAGGTGTCCAATAATATCATACGACCCTGGTCTGTCTCTACGATCGATTGTACAAACCCGTTGGCATCGCAGCGAACATCCGGAAATGCGGTTTTAAAATTCGCCCGGATATCGTGGTTCCCCAGCAAAAGATGAAGGGGCACTGTCAACGGCGCGAGGGCATCAGCAATCGCTTGGTATTCCTCGGGTCCCCCCCAGTTGGTTAAATCGCCTGTGATGAAGACCGCATGGGCATCCGCATGGAATTGATTGATATCTGCAATTGCCAGGCTCAGGCGTTCATGGGGGTTAAGTCCATAAAGCCTAGTTCCTTTCTCAACCAGATGAGTGTCCGTCAGATGAATGAATTTCAACATGATGCTATGCTCCTTCTTTTTTAAGTCTGTTTATTTGGGTAAGTATCCATCTTAGTTGTTCAGCCACCCCAAACGATCACCATAATCCCGGCGACGATCACTCCGGATGCCGCTAGGCGTCTGCCAAAGCCATCCTCTTTCAGTAAAAGTGATGACATAATGATAGTCAAAGGAATTGACCACAGACGAAGGGACGTAACCGCCGCAACATTTCCACCTTTCTCATAGGCTGTGAGTATAAGGACGTAAGACGCATACGACATAGCAGACGCGCCTAAAAGACGCCACGGATGGCGTTTCCACAGCCCGCCAAATTGCTTGCTCAAGGGGAAGAGAGAACGGTTTGTCATTAATAAGGCGAGCCAAAAAAAAACCGATAAAGCCACGTAAACCCAAATTAGAAATGTCGATGCGTGAAGCGGCTGCGTGCCAAGGGAAGCAGTCCTCTGCATTGCAATCGAATCGACGAGGCTGTAAATGCCAGCCCCCGCCATGGCAGCCAAAGCCAACGCTAAAACGACGGGCTGCGTAACTAATTTAACTTGTGCCGCACTGCCACGTTGAATCAGGAATACCCCCGTCAATACAACGGCAATGCCTAGCAATAGAATCCAGGAATATGAATGATCTAAGACCGCCCACCCGACAAAAACGATAAAAACGGGAGAACTTCTGATGATCGGATAACAGACAGAAAGGTCCCCCTTTTTCAAAGCCAGAAGCGTGCCGTAGTAATAAATGAACAGACCAATTGCAGAACCGAAAATGAAGGGCAGATAATCAAGGGAGATCATCAAGGGCGCTCCGACGACAAGTGCATGTTGAATAGCAAAAACCACCCACATCAGACTAATGGAAAAATAACAGAGATCTGGTGAATACAATCCTTTCAGCAAAAGATCACGAAAAGGATGCAAACTTGCTGATAGAAAAACAATGATGAGAATTTCGACGGTCATCGGCTGGTACTCCGTACTGGCCATCTTGTACTTGCAAATTACGTAGCCGCCCACAGGTCTGAAATATGCAGTTCGGGTGAAGCCGAATTGAACGTTCCAATTCAGTTTGCTTTCGAATAACTTATAGCCATTGAATACAAACAACAAATACCGATTTGAAATAGGATGTATAGCTTATGTTTATGAATCTATCTCAGTTACGATGTTTTGACGCGGTGGCAATGACAAACGGATTTACCACCGGAGAGGCTGCGTTAAACATTAGACAGCCATCCATCTCTGTGCAGGTGAAATGTTTAGAGACAGCCTATCGGGTCAAATTGTTCCACCGCAAAGGACGACGGGTAGAATTGTAGGAATCTGGACGGCGTTCACTCTCCATAACCCGGCAACTGTTTCAATCCGAAAATGCCGCACAACTGTATTTGGAAAGCGCCGCACTTTACCGAATGGGAATGGCTTCAGAAATTTCACTTCAACTTTGAACGAATTTTGTTACAAGTTTTTGCTTTACTTGGTTTCTCATTGTCCGCAGTTGGCACTAAGCAGACGAATTTATCAACCTATATTAATGTCTGCCTTTGACCACAAAGCAGTCGCCAAACACCACAAGTTACAACTTCCAATCGACCTACCCTTTTCTCTTGGTCCAATCCTTGGAGAAATCACAACTAAGTCCGCCCTTTTCTGCCCCCGTCATTGAAACGCAACGTGCACCCGTCGGTGTAACAAATTCATAACCGCGCAGATTCCATCCTTTGGCTTCAATGGTGAAGGATGTAGTTTCGACAGTCGTGTCCAGTAATGACGTAGCCTTTTCCCACAGGCCAGCTTTGGCTGTCCCGAATGCGATACCACATGTTACAAGAACGGATAATGTGACAGTTAAAATGGTTTGTTTCATTTATGTATTTTCCTGAGTTTAATCCAAGGTGTAATTGAAGAAGTGCCAAGCTTTGTTCCATTGTTCTGGATAATTCAAAGCTATAGGACTTAAATATACCATGACCAGAGATATCATTAATGCATTCCCAAGTGTGCCGCTTGACGATGCTCAAAAACGCGACACTTGTCATCGTATTGATGCCCACGAATTCCGCCACGGACAGAACCCGGTTTTACAGAATGGAAATACGCATCCCAACTTTTAGGAAGCGGAACGGAATTCGGCGTCGCCAACCAAAGCCGGAAAAGCAGCCGTTTCTTTTCTAATTCATCGTGATCAATAAAGTCAGTTCTCGAATGGAGCGTAACATGATTATTCAGAATCTGGAGATCGCCGGGCTTAAGATACATTGTATACATGATATCAGGGCGTTTTAGTATCGCGTCGAACAGGTCAGATGCTTCGCGCTGTAACTCAGTCAACTTTGGTACACCCTCAAGGTTCTGTGCTGACATTATCCTGTTTCTGTTCCATTTGGCAAACAAGCGCCCCTCTTCAAAATCAACAAGAGGTTGTCCATAAAAAGGTCCCTCACCCTCAGCCTCCTCACCTTGTCGACTAAAATAATAGGTTTCTCCATGAATAACCTCTGCCAGATCCGGCCGTTCGGCACACATAACTTGCCAGGCGGTCACACTGCTGGAAATCATACTTTGTCCGCCAGATTTTGCCTTGTTATAACAGGCCAGAGTAGCGAGATCGCAGCCGTCGGCATGAAAATCAAGTTTTGCATTCGATGAATAGCCGCGACCGGTTGCGGCGCGGTAATCGGTGCCGGCGTCACGGACAGACGAAATATATTGCGAGGCGCGACCTTGCGGGCGGGCAACACCGCAATGCAATCCAATTGCCCAGTTCAACAGCTCAAATTCCTGTTCACTGACCCCGTCACGAGGCAAACCACTTAGAAGTGCAATACCGCGACCGTAATGTGCCATATCCATTGCTGCAGCAATGGTTTTCCCTGCAGGGCCTAGGTCGAATTCATCCGGTTTGTAATCAAATAAGGGGCGATCTTTATCAAGGGTCGCTTTGATCATCTGCTTCAAATGCTCACGCGACGTTTGATCCAATGAAAAATTCCAGTTGTCGTGCTGTTCAAGGTCCGAAGCGAGCCAAACGGCCGATCTGTCATATTTTGTAGGGTTCACTGAAGTGCTCCTGAGTAGAATGCCGAATGTGGCGTAGATATATTAAGAAGATAATAAAGCAAGCGCCCAGAGATATACTGAGTTCAAATCTTTCGGCTACGACGTTAGTCTCGTCCCACTCCCATGAGTTCTTGCACAGATCATAATACGGAAAAGCTCAGCATCACAAGTAAGCGGAGGCGATAGTCTCTATAAGATTATTGACGGATACTATAAGCCCTACCGTTAGAACTGATTCTGTAAGTTAAGAAATAGCAGTGATACTGGGAAACCCAGTGATCAGTGCAGTTATTTCAAGCCTAATGTAATCTCAGCTATACAATCAGCAAACATCCAACACTCAATGCAGATGCTGTTCCAAGCAAATTATTTTTGGTTGACTAATTGATGGACTGAAATTCAGCACATCTGCAAGTCATTAATATAAAAAGATTCTTTTTATATTAATGACGACCCCTACGGGACTCTAACCCAATTTAAAACGCCACTCATCCCAAGATTTCAGTACGTTTTAGAGCACCGGAAACACTATTATCGTAGCACATAACGTAGCAGTTTCGTAGCAGTAAATTACCAACTCTGAACAGCCAAGTACTACTGCATCTCAACCAGAGACATACTATATGTGGTGTTTTATTAGACAGTTGATCGGCTCATATAATAGGTATTACAATGGAATCAGGCTAATGACGTCTCTCGTCGACCTCAGTATCAATTATCGTGTCATTACCCATCCGAAGTCTAACAGAAGCAATGAGGCCCCTACCGGCATATAAACACCCCAACGGGGGGATCAGGGGGTGGCCTTCATTCATAAAGAGAGGCGGCTTATGAATTGTTGATATAGCCGATGGGCTTTACGACCAATCTAGGGCCTTACAAAACCACCCATGCTCTAGAGATCGTCCCATCTACGCTTTTTATTCAGATGGGGTACTTGATTAATACTGTACGCATTAAGATGATGCATATTATTGAGTATTTTTATCTGCGAAGGATATGATGATGGTTGAAAAGACATTTCTTACGGCTCAGGGATTACTAGACGATTCTTTTCGTCTTGGCTTACAAATACTGGCAGACGAATTTCATCCTGATTATATAGTCGGCATCTGGAGAGGCGGTACACCAGTTGGCATTGCAGTTCAGGAACTGTTGGAATTTCATGGTTTTCCCTCTGATCACATCTCCATTCGCACGTCGTCTTACGACGGCATTGAAAACCAGCGTGATGAAATCCGGGTTCATGGTCTTCATTACATTGTTGAAAACGTAAACGCAGATGACTCCCTATTGATTGTGGACGATGTGTTTGATTCAGGTCGAAGCATTCAGGCCGTTATTGACACAATCAACGAATTGTCACGAAGGAACACTCCCAGCACGATCCGAGTTGCAACGGTCTACTACAAACCATCCAAGAGAAAAGTTGAATGCACCCCAGATTATTACATCCATGAGACCGACCAATGGCTGGTCTTTCCCCACGAAATAAATGGACTGACAAAAGAGGAAGTCGCGGCAAGTAAACCAATTGTTCTCGGTTTGTCAAAAACACGGATTTCAGAGGGGTAATTTTTGCCAAATCACGCTATTGACCTCTCTCGTCGACATCAGCATTAATTACCGTGTCATAGCCCATCAGGGGCGCTAGAGGCGATCAGATGAGACGCCGCTACGTTTTCCACAGCGGTGGGTAGGCATTGGTGTATCCGGGAAACTTCTCCATGTGTGACGCCCAATCAGGGATTTGGGGGGAAGCACTGCGCGAGTGGATAAATTGCCAGAGCATGGGTGTCGTCGCGGTCGTGTGCTGCTGCCCGGTTAAACTGCATTATAATCGGGTAAATGATTAAATTAGCGGCGCTCAGACGTTCACCTATGATGTATTCCTTTGTCATTAGTTTAGATGCGATTAGCGCCAATTCTGCACGTATTTTCCCTGCAGCAAGAGCTATCTGATCAGTAAATTCGCCCCCTTATTTTGGAATAAAGGTCGGGAGATATCACCCACTTGATCAGTTAAATTGGAGTTGCATTCGGAGATAGATTGCCACATCTGTGCGGTCTCAGTTGAAGTGTCTCCGAATAATAACGGTTCGGGATAAGCAGCATCTAGATAAGTCAAAATGGATAGTGTTTCGCAAAAGGTGGCACCGTCTCCACTACCGTTCCCATCCATCAAAACGGGTACTTCTCCGCGAGGGTTAACAGCAAGAAGCTTCGGTGCGTTTTGCTCGCTCTTGGAGTTGTAGAGACGCACTGGCGTGTAGTTTAATCCTTTCACCTCCAAAGCAAGCATGACAGACCAGCAAGGCGGTGAACCAGAGATGAAATAGAGTTCGCGTTTACTCATCGCCTCGGTTCCAAATTTTTTCTATCGTAAACGACCATCCAGTGGCCTTCATAAACATCTTCCTGAAGACTACACTTGAAGGTATGGACATTGCTTACATCTGCGTCTGTGACCAGCATCCCCAGCTAGACTGAGAGACCGGTATCAGGTGGCCCTTTTCCTCCACCCCCTCACTGGCCCAAAGAGTTCGGTTTGTCTCAGAACCGGCTCTGTTTAGAGCATTCAGCTCCGAAACAGCCGCGTCAGTTCTGGTATAAAGGCGTCCCCATGCTCTTTAGCTGCCGAGCCGATTGCTGCCGAGACGCCGTCTGCGATGGTCCGACTGCCGGCCCCATCGCCAACCATCTGGCGATAATAATCGATATCCTTGATCGCGTTGCCGATGGAAAAAGGCACATCGCTTGCGTCACCCGTAAGGATGCACTTTCGCAGCCGTTCAAGCGCCGCACTGGCACCACCGCCCTTGGCTAGTACATCGATGAAGACTTGAGCATCCACTCCCGTCTCTGCCGCCTGCGCCGCGGCTTCAGCCAGCAGGGACATATGGCCAATGGAAACATAATTGTGTAGCAGTTTCATCCGATGCCCGAAGCTCACGCCGCCGACATGATCGATATTTTCAGTGAATGTATCGAGTACCGGCCGTGCCGCTTCCAGCACGTCAGTCTCGCCACCGACAAGAATATTCAGCGTCCCCTCATGCGCCTGCTTCGCCAGCCGCGTCATTGGTGCGTCGAGAAAACATCCCCCGGCCGCCGCTACCAGCGCCGCCATCCGCTCGGTCGATTCGGGCAGCGCGGTCGAACAGTCCACCACTATGGCCCCGGGCTTCAGCGCAGATATGACCCCCATCTCTCCGGTCAGCACCGCCTCGACTTGCGTAGATCCGGTAAGACAAAGAATTAGCAGATCGGACTCCGCCGCTACAGCGTTCGGGGTGTCTTGATGCCCAGCGCCCATCTCTGTCAGATCGTCGGACGGCTGATTACCGGGATGGTCCATCA
>JAPKAX010000174.1 GCA_028825025.1 Rhodospirillales bacterium
CAAACTGGAGCTACTCTTGTTGAGTGGCGATAATTTTGTGCTGCATAAACACAGCATATTATTATTATAGTGAGAAGAGTTCGCATTCGTCTGACAACATCGGATTAAGGCTAAATTGGCTCCAAAGATTATACAAACCTTTGCGGAGCATAGAACCTTTCAAGTCACAATGGATCTTTAAGGACTCTATTCCCGCTTGACGATCATCGGGTTGTGATGGATGTAATAACAGGGGAATTGTTAGGTTGATTTAAAATATCAGTAAAATTAAATCTTTAACCAAGTCATCTATCGACATCAAGCCCTAATCGTGTCTATCTTGATTTAATATTAATAACACAGTATCCACGCCATAGACTGAATGCTTTGAAAAAAATTAAACCCCAAGCTAAATCACTATAATATTAAGGCAGTTAGAATATGACAAACGTTAGAATCACGCCACTCACCCCTGTAATTGGTGGTGAAATTGAAGGCATTGATCTCGCAACCCCAATCTCGGATGCCGAGGCGTCTTTCATTCGCCAGGCACTTTTAGATCATCACGTCGTATTTTTTCGCAACCAGGATTTGAACCACGATCAGCATAAAGCTGTAGGTAATTTATTTGGCGAACTTGTGAAGGTTCCGTTCGTTGAAAGTGTTCCGTTTCATCCAGAAATATTTGAGATCATCAAACTACCAGAAGAATGCGACGTTTATAATTTTGGCGGCAATTGGCATACTGATATGACATATATGCAAGAGCCTGCATTGGTATCGACCCTTTATGGGGCGGAAGTTCCAGCAAGTGGTGGGGATACTATGTTTGCGAGTTTGGAAGATGCCTATAGCGGATTATCATCCGGGATGCAGCAACTTCTGGAGGGGTTAACTGGTGTCCATACTGCAGATAGGTCCTACGGTAGAGCGGGAAAGTTCGCAAGAGATACCATCGCCGATGAAGGCATGAATGTACGCCCATCTGAAGATGCCGCAAAGCAAATTGAACACCCCGTTGTGCGAACTCATCCCGAGACGGGTCGCAAGGCACTTTATGTCAATCCGAACTTTACGTTTCATTTCAAAGATATGTCAGAAGATGAGAGTAAACCGTTGCTGGATTTCCTTTTCAAACATATAACACGCGATGAATTTGTTTGCCGTTTTCGTTGGACGTCAGGCTCAGTGGTGATCTGGGACAATCGCTGCACCATGCATCGCGCACTTAATGACTACGACGGACATCGCCGAGTAATGCGCAGGGTTACAGTCGGCGGCGACCAACCTCGATTGATTTAATACTCTCTATTCTATAACGGTTTTGGCATTTGCTCTGGAGTAAAAACATAAACTGAAAATATATCGCCGTACAAAGCAAGTCATCCAAAACCCCTGAGTTCCGTGTCTATCTTCGAAAGGGGGAGAATATAATGGACAACATCAAAGTTCGAGTTGATCGCAATAACTTAATCTTAATAGCTAACGATAACATTACTAGATCTATACCTCGTTAGACGTTTCAATCGTTGAATCAGCTTAATACCTCCGTTAATCCTGCATTTCGGCAGAGGATCCCGACTAACGTCAGCTGACCCTCCATCGCCGCTAAGTCAGAACTTCTTTAGAATTATGGATTAAGCATTCCAGACCACATAAAGCTCGTTTGTATTCACTCACCTTGGCGCTATTATGCTTTATAAGACATACTTTTTGGGGTAACACTTTTAATGTGTATGACGTTGTTTAAAAACACGTGTGATACTATAGGTGCCTTTGATACAGCTTCGGTTGTATCAGTAGGTTTAGTAGATGCGTAATGTTCATTAGGGACATCAGGGGTAGGATGTATGCCAGTATGTTATCGTAATCGTCGCCACCAATATAAGTAGGCTAGATCTTAATCCAAAGTATGGCACCTTGATGTCCTCCCATTCGTTGTTTCAGTGGATGGATTGTGACTGGCATTATGTCAAATCATGATGACCAAAATGAATTTTTATTAGGGAAATGCTTTACGAATAATCACAGGCTTATATACAGTTTATCAACTTGTCTTAATCCTTGGTTTGGCAACCACCTAATCGAATGGTAATATTGAGCAGTTAAAATTGAGGACTATTAAATGGATGAACTTCATCATAATTCTAAATTAATTAAGCCGTTTAATATAAATATAGCTGAAGAAACTATTCAAGACATTCTTGCCCGTGTCCGAAGTTTTCCATGGGCGGCAATGGCCGAACTTAATGGATGGAACCACGGTACTAATCTGAGTTACATGAAAGAATTTTGTGCCTATTGGGTCGACGAGTATAGTTGGCGAGAGCAGGAGGTGGCTATTAACAGCCTCAATCATTTCGTTGCACCAGTTGATGGACTAGACATACACTTTATCCACGAAAAAGGCAGTGGACTATCACCCAAGCCGTTGATCATTAGTCATGGCTGGCCAGGGTCTGTTGTCGAATTTCTCAACTTAGTTGAACCGTTGGCGCACCCAGAACGCTTTGGCGGTCAAGTGGAAGATGCTTTCGATGTGATAGCCCCGTCCTTGCCGGGATTTGGCTTCTCGGAAAAACCACCATGTCCACTAGGACCCCGGAAGGTGGCTGACCATTTCAACACACTGATGACTGAGGTTTTAGGATACGAAAATTATCTGGCCCAAGGGGGCGATTGGGGTGGTGCTATTTCAAGTTGGTTGGGTTTTGATCATACACCTGCCTGCGAGGCCATTCACATAAATATCTTAACGATGCGCACCCCCGGTGGTCCTGAAGGGCCAGAAGAAGAGGCTTGGGCCGCGCAGTTTGAGTCTGACCAGGTTATGCAAAATGGTTACCGAACCCAGCAGGCAACCAAACCACAGACATTGAGTTACGCCATGATGGATAGCCCAGTTGGGATTGCCGCATGGATCATTGAAAAATTTAATTCCTGGTCAGATATTGAAGGCAATGACATCGAGAGCGTCCACACTAAGGACGCAATGCTAACGAATATCATGATTTATCTGGTCACTGAGACCTTCAATACTGCGTCCTGGATATATTATGGCCGGCGCAAAGAAGGTGGGCGTGTGTTGTCTCCCAAAGGCAGTCGCGTCGAGGTACCAACAGCTTGCGCCCTGTTCCCTGCAGAACTTCTTGCTTGGCCACCACGCAGTTATGCCGAACGCATTTATAATATAAAGCAATGGACAGAAATGCCCCGGGGTGGCCACTTTGCTGCTATGGAGCAACCCGAACTCTTAATCAACGATATTCGAACCTTTGCCCGCACCCTTCGATAATATGCTTTTGGGTCCTTCGTCACAGCTTCATCAGATGGCAACTGTTACTAATAACGTAGCCTCTGTGATACAAAATAGCTTTAAAATTTATAAGTATTTATCATAAATCAGGATATGTGATTTAATTACTTATATACCCTGACTCATTGAAAAACCGAAAAATCCTTGTAAAACCCATTAGGAAAGATTCTTAGTCGTTGGTATGATTTGCGCAAGCTTCTAAGGTATAACGGAAAGGGCCTAACTAATATATTTTGCTCGTGACGGTTCTGTGGCTGATCGTCTGGCAAGTCGCGCTAATGCACTTTTGCTACTGGATTCCTTCGTTGGCACTATCGACCAGTTTCTTGAGGACGGCACCCTCCTGCTTAAGGAACTGAAAAGAATACCACCTAAAATATTTACGAGGTTTTTGAAATCCGAGGTATTGTTTCTGACCAACTACGCTGGAATACCTCATTTCCATTTTCCTTGCCCTGAATGTTCGAGATGACATTGAAAGCCTTAGAATTGCAAGTCACTATACCCCTGGTCCGTGTCTCTACTTGCCATTCTTTTTGGCGAAAACCCCAGGACCAGTCGATGTCCAAACGAGCCGAAAGTGGATCGTTTTCGTGTATACGGAGCCATCGCTCTGTCTTTGCAGTACATTCAAGCCCATTTGGTAAGCGATAGCAGCCCCCGTCGTCTAGGTGGTGGAGTACAGTTTCGCCGGTTGCCGCGTCACGGATGATATGCCGACGCAATTTCTTTTCTTGGAGAATTTTCTTCGATAGTGGCAACGCTGTTTCAGGTTCTCCATACTGTCGCATCAGCTCTTCAGCTTCCTGAGGCGCACGGACAGGCAAAAGGAGTTTGCTCGCTCCGGTCCAAACAGTGACCGTCGCAACATCTGGTGTTGGCCATAGTACTGGCCAGTAGGTCGTCGAAAGCGCCAAGCGGATACTATGGCCGGGCTTAAATGAATGAGCGTTGTGATAGAGAGGTAATTGGACACGAATTTTTTGCCCTGGCGTCAATGGCAATGGCATCGTTGATCCTTCACGATGAGTTAAATCAAGTGCGCCATAAGTTACCCGCATAGATGTTCCATCCGGTGCTACGTCGCAGAGCCGTGCGATAATCATTGCTACTGGTTTGTCAGCGGAAAGGGTGAGATCAACTGCAGGCGCACCATGAAATTCCAATCTCTCGCTTAAAGGTGGCGTGTCGAAAGTGACGGACAAGGCATCGTCGAGGCGCTGGTCCAAGGGGAGTTCTGCTTCACCACCAAATGCCAACCAAGGCATCCATTCGCCGGCTGCCGCACCAAGATGCTGTGGCGTGCAAATAGCGACGGCACTTTCATGTTCTATATTCGTGTCAAGGCGTCCGCCTGCATTGATTATCAACATCTTTTCTTCAACATTTAGTGACGGCCATTCCGGTTCTTCAATCCATCGACCTTGGCGTGTGCCGGCGACACCTTCAGGGTGTGAAAACTCATGCATCCAAGCTCGAAACTTTGGCTCAGGTTTCAGGACACTTCCATCATCTTTAAGCCATTGGTCGAACCAGCCAAGCGCTTCTTGAAGAAATCCGATGGCAGGACCCGGTTCGGCATATTGGGGGTATTTGTGAGCCCACGGTCCTATCAGGCCACGAACTGGTACCTTTAACTCCGACAGCATCTTCGGCACTGTCGCCGCATATCCCGGATCGGCAGCACCGCCAACGATAAAGACTGGGCAGCCAAAATCCGAGAGGTGCTTGTCAAGGGCACCGGATGCCCAAAAGTCATCAAAATTAGGATGCCTCATCCAATTGGCCGGGTAGCACGGAATTCCCTCAAGACGCAGAAGCCACATACTGCGCCAATCGTCATCCACCGCTTCCGGCGATGGTGGCCGCGAGTTTTGGGCCATCATTGTGAAACCCCAAACAATTGAATTCATCAGCAGGCACCCTCCCAGATACTTGTTTGAATATCGATCATCGGCAGCGGAAACAGGAATAATTGCTTTGAGCTCGGGCGGACAGCGGCTGGCCATGCGAAGCGATGTATTTGCCCCCCAAGAGAGCCCCATCATGCCGACCCTGCCATTGCTCCATCCTTGATTGACGATCCAGTGCAATACATCTTGGGCGTCTCGGTCATAATCTTCCGACCATTGTTCCGTGTGAAGCCCGTCTGAATCACCAGTGCCGCGAACGTCGACCCTAAGGCAGGCGTAACCATGTCCAGCTAAGTAACTATGGTTGGCCTCGTCGTTCGCGGCGCTATAGTCACGCCGGCGATAAGGACTGTACTCAAGAATAGCTGGAACACTTTTGCCTTTGGAGATAACCGGTAACCATAGGCTGGCCGACAGTCTTTCCTTCGTTTGTAGGGGTATCCAGCAATGTAAAACACGTCGGACGGTGAATGGTAATGTTTCCACGATCTTCATGCTGCTTTTCCTATCGTATTTATTTTTCAATTCACCCACACCCATGTTAGCCAAGGTTTGAGGAACGCGGTTACCAATACTTAAATTGATAGCAAACTGGTCTGTGAAGTAGTCAACGATCGATACCAATAAATGTAGGATACTCCGGCTCATTAAAAAAGAGAAAGTTCTTTTAAAATTCATCCATAAGGATACTTGTCATTGTTAAGGCATTGTCAGACTAAACCTACTTTGACGGATACTCATTGAAATCGTAGAATTTTTTGATGAAAACTCAGACCCATTCCGTTATTTCAAAACATCTCCTAAGTCATCCGGCTCGCCGTGATGATGTACGTTAGGTTTCCTCTTTCACTTCGCAATGTTGAAGGTTTGCTGCACGAACGCGGTATCGATATCTGCCATAAAACGATCCGTTATTGATGGAACCGATTTAAGGGCACAACGAACAATGCCTAATTCTGTGTTGATAGTTTTTGTCTGAACCTGGAAGCAACATTTGATACACATCCACGTCCACATACCCATAACGATTTTTATCAAGTGCTAAGAGAAACAGACCTCCTTTAAAACTGACAAACTTTTACTAATCTATAAATGTACTAAGTATCCAAAGAGAAATATTACTTAGGTAAATCTGCACCATTATCCTTAACCTGGTTTCGTCTTCAGATTCCCTTAACTAAAATTAGGTTGGTCTCCGCTGCTAATTCACGCACTATTCGCGCTTCTGTTTACTTATCAGATTCATAAAATCTCCGAGCATCTTCAATGCTCTCAAACTCTATGATAATCGCAATTCCAGTGGTATCTCCTTCCCTTGTTTCTGAACTAGGGTCGCGCACTAAAACCTTGCCGCCGTATTCTGATATGATGGGACCAGACATTGCTTTGAATTTTTAAAACCCGTCTTTATCATGCACTCGAATATGTGCAACTAAATACCACTTTGCCATCTTAAAACTCTTTCATAAAATCAACAGTTTTTGTCTGTAGAAGAAGTTTTCTGGAATGGAAGAAAGGGTTGAGTGAAACAAATTACTCTTAAAATTGGACGGTAGATTCTGACTTAATTAATCAAGCACTCAGTCTCTTCATTATAATACTCCGTCTTTTGTCACTATAGATTGCCCACTCTCGTATTTCTTTGATTGTTCTGCCACAACCTTCACACATATTATCAGCATCTATACGACACACGGATACACAGGGACTTAGAATTTTCTTCTTACTCATACT
>JAPKAX010000175.1 GCA_028825025.1 Rhodospirillales bacterium
CCGCTCAACGAAAAACCCCTGCCATTTAGACAGGGGTTTTAATTTATCAGCGCTCAAAGCGCCACCCGATCACATAGGACCGAGGATCATTTTCGTCAGATTTTATATGTCAGCTGGCTTGGTTAGGCGGGATCATCTTTATAACCTCCCGAACTCTAAAACTTTGAGATCTCCGTCGGACATTAGGCCGGATCAAGTCCCTTTAAAACCCAATCGGTACACCCTAAAATCTTGCTTTAAATTATAACCCAAATGCGTTTTGATGTCATTAGGAACACCTTCTAAATCGGATCATTACATCCTATTTCAGGACGCAACCCTCGACGTTCGGGGAATGCTCGATTAAAGTAACTCTGTAATCATTATTTATCATTAGCACGACCTCACAGGATCCATTCAAATGACGAATACATCAACAATAGATGCCCGCCTGCTTATTTTACGCGATGAAGACAACGTATGCGTTGCCTGTACCGTTATAGAAGCCGGTACGTCGTTAACGATTGAGGCTCAAACGGTAACTTTAACCGATACCGTGTATATAGGACACAAAGTCGCTCGACGCCCTATAAAGGCGCTTGAAAAAATCCTAAAATATGGTGCGCCCATTGGGTCTGCAACGCAAGACATCGCAGCCGGTGAAGCTGTTCACACCCATAATCTAAAAAGCGACTACATCGCGTCTTATACGTTGGATGACGCCAGATCAAACGCCACAGAAGGAACCACCTAATGCAAGGATACCTAAGAGAAGACGGACGCAAAGGCATTCGCAACATAGTCACCGTGGTTTATTTGGTCGAATGCGCCCGCCACGTCGCCACCCGCATTGGCAATGCCTTCAATGCTGCTGATGTCCACGTTATTGGCTTCCCCGGCTGTTATCCTAACGACTACGCCCAAACCATGATGGAGCGCCTGTGCACACACCCAAACGTCGGGGCTGTGTTATTAGTCTCCTTAGGGTGTGAAAGTTTTGATCGTTATGGTTTAGCCAAATTTATTGAGGCTTCTGGACGCCCTGTCCACACCGTTGGCATCCAGCAAATTGGCGGCACCCGTGTTGGCATTGAAGGCGGAACGGCTTGGGTAAAAGACACGCTATCTGACTTGCAAAACCAAAAGTCCGAGAAGATGAACGCAAGTGAACTGATTATAGGCACCATTTGTGGTGGATCAGATGGAACCAGCGGATTGACCGCTAACCCAGCCGTTGGCCGGGCCTTTGATTTATTGGTTGAAGAAAATGCCGCCTGCATTTTTGAAGAAACCGGTGAATTGATTGGCTGTGAAGAAATTATGGCAAGCCGCGCCGCAACACCTGAATTGGCCGAAGAATTACGTGGCTCGGTCCATAAAGCAGCGCGTTACTACACAACAATGGGCTACAGCAGCTTCGCGCCGGGCAATGCCGATGGCGGGCTTTCAACCATTGAAGAAAAGTCATTAGGTGCCTATGCCAAATCAGGCGCATCAACCATTAGCGGGCTCATCAAGCCGGGCGACATTCCAACCAAAGGCGGGCTTTATTTATTAGATGTGGTCCCCGATGGTGAAGTCCGTTTTGGCTTTCCCAACATTAGTGACAACGCTGAAATTGCCGAACTGATTGCCTGTGGATCGCATATCATTTTGTTTACCACCGGGCGTGGCTCGGTTGTTGGCTCAGCCATTTCACCGGTTATCAAGATTTGTGCAAATCCAGAAACCTATCAGCGTATGAAGGATGATATGGATATTGATTCTGGACGGATTTTAGATGGTAAAGCCAGCCTAGATGAAGTCGGCCAAGAAATTCGAGACTTGATTACGGATGTATGCAACGGCGCACAGTCTAAATCAGAAGAATTGGGCCACACTGAATTTATCCTTACCTATAAATCGTTCGAGCCTATTGGACCGTCGTGCTTGCCCGCTTAGCGTCGAACAAAGAGCGAACAAGTCTTGCTAACACGCGATAGGCGGTATACTCAGTTTTATGGCTTCTAGTAACCTACTTGTCCCCGATGCGTCAGCCCTGACTGCTGCTATCAATCGCGCTGTTTTGCTTTCTCCAGATGGGGAAATCGAAGACATCACTGTGCGCGATTGGGCATCACGACTTGCGTCCAAATTGCAGCCCCTTGTTTGTTACCAACCAACCGTTTCCAAACGGCTGAGGTGCGAGCGGTTCGCGTGTTTCGATTTGTTAGAGCTGTTTGCAT
This sequence comes from Rhodospirillales bacterium, assembly GCA_028825025.1. Lineage (GTDB taxonomy): Bacteria > Pseudomonadota > Alphaproteobacteria > Rhodospirillales > Casp-alpha2 > JABMNT01. The sequence continues at coordinate 2,205 of JAPKAX010000175.1, forward strand.
TCGTTCGCCCGGCTGAGTTTGTTTTACCAACACCAAATGGTCTTGCTCAAGCGCTTGGATTGCCGCTGCCATCGAACATCGAAAAAGAAGCTGAAATTTTATTTATGGCCACATCGGCTTTACTTGGTGAGTTGAACAGGATGCCCGATGGCAACGCACGGAAATCTACTCTGGCCATTGCCCATGCTATGGGAAGCGGGGGGTGGCCGTGGGCTAAGTTTGTATTGGCCGCCTTAGGGGAAACCGAGTCGCCCCATCCCAGAGCCTTGGTCGATGCACTGCGTATTTGGAAAAACTTGCCCGAATGGGAAGAAGGACCGCCACCTATTCCGCCAGGAAACGCACCTGTTACTCCACAGGAAAGCAAAAAAAGATTGCGCGATATTTTGGGCCGAGGGGCTGAAAAAAGAACTCAACAAGCCGATTATGCGGCAAAAGGAGCAAGCGCATTCGCCCCCATTGACCGCCCTGGTGAGCCCCACATTGTTTTAGCCGAAGCCGGAACCGGGGTTGGCAAAACATTGGGTTATATTGCCCCCGCCAGCTTATGGGCTGAACGCAATGGCGGCTCTGTCTGGATCAGTACCTTCACCCGCAATTTGCAACGTCAACTGGATGGGGAATTGAACCGCTTGCACCCGGACCCAGCTGAAAAAGCGGACCGGGTTGTCATTCGCAAAGGCCGTGAAAATTATTTATGCCTGCTGAACTTTGAAGAAGCAACAAACCGCATCCCCGTCCGTGGCCGCTCCGATGCAATTGCATTGGGTTTAATGGCGCGGTGGATACAAGCAACCCGCGATGGTGATATGGTGGGCGGCGATTTTCCGGCATGGCTGGTTAATTTATTTGGTCGCCAACTGACTTCCGATTTAACCGACACCCGCGGCGAATGTATATATTCAGCTTGCGCCCACTACGGGAAATGTTTTGTTGAGCACACCGTACGCCGTGCTAAATTAGCCGATATTGTTGTTGCCAATCACGCCTTAGTTATGGCCCAAGCCGCCATGGGCGGGGATGACGGAACACTGCCCACCCGTTACGTGTTTGATGAAGGTCACCATATTTTTGATGCCGCCGATGGGGCTTTTTCAGCCAATTTATCGGGACGTGAAGGGGCTGATTTAAGGCGTTGGCTGGTTGGTGCTGAAGCCGGTAGCAACAGCCGCTCGCGCGGGCTTCGCACTCGCGTAGAAGATTTGATATCCGATGACCCATCGGCCATAGAAGCCTTAGATGAAATCATCCAATCGGCTCATGCCTTACCTGGTCCGGCATGGGGTCAGCGTATTACCAGTGGTCAGCCGAAAGGTCCGGCAGAAGCCTTTTTGGCCTTTGTCCATCAGCAAGTTTATGCCCGCGATGTTGCATCGGGGACACAATACGCACTGGAAACAGAACCCACATCGCCTATCCCCGGATTATTAGAAGCGGCTCAAACGCTGGAAATCGCTTTAAAGCGGATGATCCTACCGATTGAGCAGATGCTTAAATCGCTGACCGAAATGCTGAACGATGAATCCGATACATTAGATACCGCCCAGCGCAACCGCATCGAAGCGATTTCACGCAGCCTGCAACGACGCGGATTGCTACCCGTTCAAGCTTGGTGCAATATGCTGAATTGTTTGGGTGGCGAAACACCGGACGAATTTATTGATTGGTTTGGCGTTGATCGCAGTGCCGGGCGCGATGTCGACGTTGGTTTTTCCCGTCATTGGGTTGACCCAACAAGACCCTTTAGCAAAACCGTATTAGAGCCCGCCCATGGGGCCCTGATTACATCAGCCACCCTACGTGACCGCACTGACGACAATGACCAAGATTGGTTCAGTGCGGAGCGCCGCACCGGCTCCGTCCATGTGATATCTGAACCCATACGCGACGCCCAAATATCCCCCTTTGATTACCCCAACAAAACTCGCGTTTTGGTGGTTGGGGATGTTAATAAAATGAACGGCGATGCGGTATCAGCCGCGTACCGGGAATTGTTCATGGCGGCGGGCGGCGGCGGATTGGGCTTGTTCACTGCCATATCCAGATTGCGTGGCGTTTATGAGCGCATATCAAACCAAATGGAAGCGGCGCGGCTTCCACTTTATGCACAGCACATTGATGCCATGGATACCGGCACATTAGTCGATATTTTCAGGGCCGAGGAAAATTCATGTTTGTTAGGGACCGACGCGGTTCGGGACGGCGTTGACGTTCCGGGCAAGTCCTTGCGCCTGATCGTCTTTGATCGTGTTCCCTGGCCACGCCCGACAATCATCCACAAAATCAGACGCAGCCACTTTGGCGGGCGCTCTTATGACGAGATGCTAACCCGGCTTAAGCTCAAACAAGCTTATGGGCGCTTGCTTCGCCGCGAAGGTGACAAAGGTGTATTCGTGATGCTTGATAAAGCCCTGCCAACCAGACTTACCACAGCTTTTCCAGAAGGCGTTGAAGTTCACCGCATCGGTTTGGCGGAAGCGGTTTCTGCAACCCGCGAGTTCTTAAAAGATGTATAAAACTTGGCCTTTAAAAGACGCCATTATTGGCAAGTTTAATATCACGGATAAAGTGACGACAGCCACGATCGTCGAAATTAAAATAGCAGCCGACGTTCGTTGCACGAACCGACCATACTGTTGCGCTATGACAAAGCAGTTTGCCCCCGTCGGAAGGGCCGATAACAAAACCCCAACTTTTGCAAACGCTGGATCAACAGTGAACACATGGAACAACAACACCCACGCGATAATCGGTTGAATAAGAAGCTTCAAGATAACGAGAGCGCCAACTTCTCCAACCCCTTCAGACAACGGCTTTTTGTATAAAAACAAACCAATCGCAAACAGCGCGCAAGGCCCTGCGGCCCCGCCCAAAATTTCACTAAACGTCGCAACAGGTACGGGTAAATCCCATCCGGTCAACGACCAAGCAAACCCCACCATAGGCCCCATCATTACCGGGTTTTTCAACAAAGAACGCGCTAGTTTAATCGCAATTCCAGCACCCCCAGAAGATTTATTGACACCCAATTCAATCAAAATAACAACGGGTATAATAAGCGCGATGCCTTGAAAAATGCTAGCGACAATAGCCGGAGTAAGGCCCGGATTACCATAGGCGATCATGCTCAGTGGGATTCCCATATAAACAGAATTACCAAACACACTTCCCATCGCAAATAAAGAGGCGTCCGCTAAATCGCGTTTAAAAAAGATCATTGAAAAGAGGATAGCAACGATTAATACAATGATATTCGCGCTTAAAAACGCGATGATAAACGTCCAATTAAAAACATCGTTTGGATCCAACGTTGCAACCACATTGAACAACAAAACCGGCATTGCGATAAAAAATACAAACTTATTGAGCGCATCCGTGCTCTCGCCACTTAAAATCCCAATGCGCGCAGCAAGCCATCCACTGAAAATCAGTGCAAAAACAGGTAAAACGACGTTAAAGATTGTTTCCATAAAGTACGAGAATCCGGTTTTAATTAATTAAATTAGAGCTATTGAATGATGCTTCACGGCTATCTACTCTGGTTAAACCATGGCTGCAAGCGATTGATGGTTGAATATGAACACAAGGATATAAAATGGCACACTTAGACGGATGGAAAATCGGCTTTATTGGCTTAGGGCTAATGGGAAAGCACATGGCCCGGAACTTACACGCAGCAGGTGCCTATGTTGTCATTCACAACCGCTCACGCGCCATTGTTGACGAATTGGCGGCTGAGGGAATGACCCCCGCCACCAGCCCTTCTGGCGTCGCTAAGCGCTCGAGCGTCATCCTGTTAATGCTAACCAACACCCCCGCCGTTGAAGCGGTTCTAAGCGGAATTGATGGCGTTTTGGATGGCTTGTCTGATGGCGATATTGTGATTGATATGAGCACGACAAAAGTCCCGACAACACGCGAGCTTGCAGCAGCAGTTCGGGCCAAAGGGGCTGAGTATATTGATGCGCCTGTATCAGGCGGAACAACGGGGGCCAAAGCAGGAACCTTAAATATTATGGCAGGTGGCACAGCGACCGCCATTGAATGTGCACAGCCGATTTTTGATGTGCTGAGCTCTAAATTAACCCACGTTGGTGATGTGGGCTCCGGCCAAATTGCCAAAGCCGCCAACCAAATGATTGTCGGGCTGAATATTGGTGCGGTTGCTGAGGCACTAACTTTGGCCAAAAAAGCAGGCGCAGATCTGGCTTTAGTGCGCCAAGCCATTCAAGGTGGATTTGCGGACTCAAAAATTTTGGATGTCCATGGTCAACGCATGATCGATGACAGCTTCATTGCTGGAGCCCACAGCACAACCCAGCGCAAAGATATGGATGAAGCGATAGAGCTGGCTCAATCGCTTGGCCTAAACCTCCCCGCAACAACCCTGAACCGCGACCTGTACGATCAAATGATAGAAGCCGGCCACGGAAACCTAGACCACGCCGCCCTAATCAAAGCGATAGATCCAGACGAGTGAGCATTTAAGTTAAATTGGACGAACAAAAAAGGCCGCATCGGATGATGCGGCCTTTCGTAATTTTTGGACCTAAGTCCTAATGGTTGGATGAGCTTAGAAGCCCATGCCACCCATTCCGCCCATTCCACCCATGTCAGGTGCAGGCATTCCGCCGCCAGCTGCGCCAGCTTTTTCTGGAG
>JAPKAX010000176.1 GCA_028825025.1 Rhodospirillales bacterium
ATATACGCGCATGATTTAGTTCCTTCCGTTAGCATTAAGTTCGTGATTGAAAAAAATGGTCGTTAATTTGGTACTTACTTACTCAGTCATTCCCTTCAAGCGAGTCAGCCCCGCGTGAAATAGCAACAACACCAGTTCTTGAAATATCGATCAGCCCCAAAGGTTTCATCAAATCGATAAATGCATCAATTTTGTTAGATGTTCCAACAATTTCGAATACAAAAGACTCGTTCGTTGTATCGACGGCACGTGCCCTAAAGATATCAGAAATACGTAAACTTTCGACGCGCTTATCGCCACTGCATTTGACCTTAACAAGAGCGAGTTCACGCTCAACATATGCACCATCCTGTGTCAGATCTCTGACCTGATAAACAGGAATAAGACGGGTTAATTGGGCTTTAATTTGCTCAATCACCATCGGCGTACCAGACGTTACAATCGTAATTCTAGACAAATGGCGCCCGCGCCGCGTTTCTGCGACAGTTAAACTTTCAATATTATACCCCCGACCTGAAAAAAGGCCGATCACACGTGCTAACACCCCCGGCTCGTTCTCAACAAGAACGGCGATGGTATGTTGGTTGATCTGTTCAGTCACGGAAGTCACGTGGGTAGCTCCTAAATCGAAAGGCTGTGCGTCTTTCTGCTTTGTCTTATAAATAATTTGTTCAGTTTATCAATGCCAGATCAACCATATGCCTCTAAACCAGCGCTAAACCCTCTTTTGCGCCGGATTGAACGCCAATATCATCTGGCCCTAAAATCATCTCATTATGCGCAGCGCCTGATGGGATCATTGGGAATACATTTTCCTTTGGGTTGACGTGTAAATCCGCCAATACCGGGCCATCATGTGTCAGCATTTCTTCAAGCATCCCATCCATTTCTGACAACTTGGTCGCCCGAAGGCCCTTCATACCAAAAGCTTCCGCCATTTTTACAAAATCAGGTAAGCTTTCCATATAGCTTTCAGAATAACGCGATCCATGCATCAGCTCTTGCCATTGGCGCACCATGCCTAAGCTAAAGTTATTTAAAATCAAAACCTTAACTGGCAATCGATACTGAACAATGGTTGCAAGCTCTTGCATGTTCATCATGAAAGAGCCTTCACCAGAAACCCCGACAACCATGGCATCTGGGTGTGCGACTTGCACGCCCATGGCGGCTGGAAGGCCATAGCCCATGGTCCCTAACCCACCAGATGTTAGCCAACGATTTGGCTTCTCGAAATTTAAATACTGAGCAGCCCACATTTGATGCTGACCTACTTCTGTCGTGATATAGACCTCCTGCTTGAGCTTATCAGTCATTTCTTGCAATCGGCACAGGGCGTGCTGCGGCTTAATAACTTCACCAACTTGCGTAAAGCTCAAGCTTTCTTTGCTCCGCCATAGATCAATCTGTTGCCACCAGTCCTTTAGGCTTTTGGAATCAATCATGGCACCTGTCGCGTTCCAAACCGTCATCAAATCTTCTAAAACATAACCCACATCACCAACAATGCCCAAATCAACAGCAATATTTTTATTAATGCTGGATGGATCAATATCAATATGAATTTTTTTCGAATTCGGTGAAAACGCATCTAAGCGACCAGTGATCCGGTCATCAAAGCGGGCACCAATTGCGATCATCAAATCACAATCGTGCATCGACATGTTTGATTCGTATGTGCCATGCATACCAACCATACCAATATATTGTTTGTCGGATGCTGGATATGCGCCAAGCCCCATTAACGTCAATGTGCACGGAGCACCCGTTGCTTTAACCAATTGAGCCAATAACTCGGATGCATGCGGACCAGAGTTAATAACCCCACCACCGGCATAAATGATCGGCTTTTTAGCGGCTTTGATCATTGCCACAGCATCTTCAATATTTTGCGCTTCTGCCTTCAGCTTCGGCTTATACGATTTAAGAACAACGCCATCTTTCGGCAAATACTCGCCCATCGCCATCAAAACGTCTTTTGGTAAATCAATAACAACTGGGCCGGGGCGGCCGCTGGTTGCGACCAAAAAGGCTTCGTGCATCACGCGCGCCAAATCTTTAACATCGCGAACTAAATAATTATGTTTCGTGCAAGGGCGCGTAATGCCTGTGGTGTCGGCTTCTTGAAAAGCATCGTTACCAATTAAATGGGTTGGGACTTGTCCGGTCAGGCAAATAATTGGGATTGAATCCATTAAAGCGTCGGTCAAACCCGTAACAGCGTTCGTCGCACCCGGACCAGAGGTCACAAGAACAACACCAATTTTACCGGTTGAGCGCGCATATCCTTCTGCCGCGTGAACAGCGCCACCTTCTTGGCGAACAAGAATATGGCGAAGGCTATTTTGCTTAAAAAGTGCATCGTAAATCGGTAAAACGGCGCCACCAGGGTAACCAAAAATTTCAGTTACATCATGGTCGACTAACGCTTGTAATACGATTTCAGCGCCGTTTAATTGCTCTTGAGCCATTGCCTTAATTCCTCTATTCTTAATGCTCAGTAATCTCAGGCGCCAAGCAACGATCTAAATAAAATAAATCAAAGGCCGTCACCCAGAGGCTCCGGCCAATCCACTTACATCTCACAAGAAATAACATACATTATCTTGAATTTGAGCAATCTAATCGCTCCCCCAAGTCTGGTCAAGTCCATTTGACAAATATATGAAAAGTTTTTTTACTATTTTACGTAATTAAATTACGCGTACTTTTAATTATTATGAACTCAAAAACTTAGAAATGGCGGAAATCGATGTATTAAGGGTGTTCGGTCCAAAATCAGTCAAAACTAAATCAGGCTTACCTTGATTTCGAAACCACGTCATTTGCCGTTTAGCCAAATTACGAGTTGTCTGCTTAGAGCGATCAATGGCCGCGTCCATATCCATCGCACCCGAAACATATGCCAACATTTCAGGGACACCAAGAGCCTTCATAACAGGTATGGATGGGGATAGGTTCAACTTTTGGAGCTTTTTAACTTCATCAAATCCACCACCTTCAATCATCGCATCAAAGCGCCGTTCGATGTGGGCGTATAGCTGAGCCCGATCGGGCAGCAAATGAAGGGTAAAAAAACCTGCATTCAGGGGGGGAGTGTGGGATTGATCTTTATGCCATTGCGGCAACGTTCGCCCTGTCGCCGTCACCACGCCATAGGCCCTGACCAAACGTTGCCGGTCTGAGGGGTTTAATCTATCCGCAGAAATCGGATCTAGTTCCGCCAATTTTTCAAGAAATGCGATGCCACCTAACTTTAAATACAAAGCCTTGGTTTCTTCTAAAATGGTACTTGAGACGTCAGGTACGAGGGCGATCCCCTCGCGCAGGACTTTCAAATACAACCCTGTGCCGCCACAAAGGATAGGGATTCTCCCCCGCCCATGGATCTCATTAATGGTTCCGACTGCCATTTTCAGCCAACGCCCAGCTGAACAAACTTCGTCACCGGATAGTACGCCGTATAAATGATGCGGGACTTGTGCTTCATCCTCAGCCGTGGGGCGTGCGGTTAAAACGGAAAGTTCACGGTAAACCTGCATGCTATCGGCATTAATCACTTCGCCATCAAACTGCAGCGCTGCTGCCAGCGCTAGGGTTGATTTTCCGCTTGCGGTTGGGCCTGCAATGATTACAACAGGGGGCAATTGGGGCAAAATGCTTAACCTCTATTCATTGAACTCGTTTGTAATTTAGTTTTACAGGATATTTCGATATGGGCAACGTTTTGACATTGGTCAGCGCATCACCCAATGGATTATCAGCTGATTGGGTTGCGCAAACAGGCATAGCTTTAAAGCGTTTAGGAGCAACAACGTACGAGCCCATTTGGCTCGCACCATCCCAAGCTTGCGACATTCCCTTTAGCAATTTAGCGATTGAAGATGCAGAACAAGCGGCCCGCGATAGTCTTAAATCAACCCCGATTGATATCCTTGCTCAGTCCCAACAGAACCGTAAAAAAAAGCTGTTAATTGCGGATATGGATTCAACCATCATCCACGGTGAAACTTTGGACGATGTGGCCACGCTGGCTGGGATCGGCCCCCAAATTGCAGATATTACGGCCCGCGCAATGAACGGTGAAATCCGGTTTGAGGATGCTTTGCGCGAACGAATAGCGATGTTGGGTGGAATGGACTCCGCTTTGTTCGATCAGGTTGCCACTGATTTGACCCTAAATCCCGGTGCTGAAACTTTGGTTCGAACCATGAGTGCTCATGGCGCTTATACAGCATTGGTATCGGGCGGGTTTCGGTTTTTCACCGCGCGCGTTGCCCAATGGATTGGTTTTGATCTAAACAAAGGAAACGAGATAGAAATCATCAACAATCACTTTTCTGGTGAAATCATTGAACCGATCGTCACCAAAACCACAAAACAAGAAACCTTGGAAGCTTTGGTTAAAGAGCGCCAAATAGACATGGCTGAGACTTTGGCTGTTGGCGATGGAGCCAACGATTTACCGATGCTCCAAACCGCTGGTTTAGGTGTCGCTTATTATGCAAAGCCAATTGTTACATCTCAAGTCCGGGCCCAAGTTGCGCATTCTGATTTAACAACTCTGCTATATTATCAGGGCTACAAACAAAGCGAATTCGTCTCCAATTAACAGACAATATTAATTACTATTAGCTCTTAATATCATTTTGATCATTAATCACTCCAAGATGAACATTTTGATCATTTCAGACGATTTAACGGACGTGACAAATTCTGTAGCAGGTTTTTTTAAGCCGTGGCAATTAAATTAGCTTTGTTTCCAGTCACCGTGCGCCGAGTTTTAACTCGGCTTGCGAAACAAGGGTTAACTGACCCGAACTTTGGGTGGTGCGGCTCCTTCGGCAGACGGAACAGAACGGTCATTTAAACAACACGCTCGCTATGCCAAAAAGGAAAAGCACAGAATTGCCGAAGCCGCTGCAACCTACGTTCGACCGAAACAAACTCTATTTCTGGATTCTGGAACTAGCGCTGGAGCTCTAGCCGATGACATTGCCGAACAAGGTTAATTGTTGCCGGGTTTAACAATCGTAACCACATCTCTTTCCGTGGCGTCTAAGTTATGCAGAGTCACCCCAATTCGACTAATCTTATTGGGTGTGGAGCTCCGGTGTTTATCACAAGGTATACTTGTCGCCTTAGCAGAACGTATCTTAGAAGGTTTAACCTTCGACATTGCTTTTTTATCGGGGAACGCTTTATTGCCCATCCATGGCATTTGCGAAACTGAGCCCAGCCAAACCCGTCTGAAAGAATTGGTTACGTTAAAATTAGCCCACACCATTGCATTAGGTCACGCGGATAAATTAAACCGGACTAATACCCACCATTGGGCAGCGATGCCCATCGGCACAATCATCATTACTGGTGTCAAAGGCGCACCTATGGCAGAAGTGTTTCAACAAAATGGCTACACCCTCGTATCCGTATAACCGCAACAGCACACCCAAAAGAAAACGGCGCTCCAACATTAGGAACGCCGCCACCTCAATCAGTTATTTGTTTTAAGTAATTACGGTTTTTCAATCCGAATAGCAACGAAGCGCAAACCACTTTGACCTTCTAAAAGCAACAGAACAGATTTCCGTTCTTGCTTTTTAGCTTCCGTAACTTTGCGCGTAACATCCTTCGGTTTCGAGACCTCTTCCTGACCAATTTCAACAATCAAATCACCAATACGAATGCCTTTTTCAGCGGCTGATCCACCTTCATCAACTTTGGTGATTACAACACCTTTTGATTTTTCAGCCAATTTAAACTGTTCACGAAGGCGGGCTGTGATCGATGAAACGGTGATTCCTAATGCATCGATGCGCTTTTGGTCTTTTTTATCTAATTTCTTCGAAGTGGCTTTAGAAGCCACCTCTTTTTCGTCTTCTAATTCACCAACTTTAACCTTCAAAGTAACCCGCTTACCACCCCGCCAAACAATAACATCAACCGCTTTTTCGACTTCGGTATCAGCCACAATTTTGGGTAACATGCGCATTTCACGAACCAGCTTGCCATTAAATTTCAAGATCACATCACCGGCTTTAATTTTGGATTTAGCCGCAGGTCCATCTTCAATAACACTCGCAACCAAAGCACCTTCTGATTTTTTTAGGCCTAAGGATTCAGCAATTTCATCGGTCACTTGCTGTATATGAACACCCAACCAGCCGCGTTTAACTTGGCCGTTTTTTTGTAGTTGACGAATAACGGGGGCAACGGTGGTTGATGGAATTGCAAATCCAATTCCAACACTGCCGCCGGATGGAGAATATATCGCCGTATTCACGCCAATAACTTCACCATCAATATTGAACATCGGCCCACCAGAATTACCCCGGTTGATCGATGCATCTGTTTGTAAAAAGTCATCATAAGGACCAGAATTAATATCGCGTCCACGGGCTGAAATAATACCAGCAGTTACCGTACCGCCCAATCCAAATGGATTACCAATAGCAACAATCCAATCACCAACCCGCGATTTATCAGAATTGCCAAACTTCACCGCTTTCAAAGGCACGTCGGATTTAACTTTTAAAACGGCTAAATCTGTTTTTGCGTCTCGCCCAATTAATACTGCTTTCAAGCGTGTGTCATCTGACAAAATAACCGTAATCTCATCAGCGCCTTGGATCACATGGTTATTAGTTACAACATATCCGTCTTCGCTGATAATAAAACCAGACCCCAAAGACGTCGCGCGGCGCGAACGTTGCTTCTGACCATTTTTATCAAAAAATTCTTTAAAGAAATCCTCAAACGGTGATCCTGGTGGTAATTGTGGCATTTCGGGGCCTTTACCGGCCTCAACCGTTTGGGTGGTTGAAATATTAACAACCGACGGCAATAGCTTTTCTGCTAAAT
>JAPKAX010000177.1 GCA_028825025.1 Rhodospirillales bacterium
GACCAAGCTCACCATTCTGGTGCTGCTGGATGGACCAACCTCAGAAGCCACAAAAAGGTTTTGAATGCGGCTGAAATGTTACATTCGCAATTGGATGAGTTGCGTAATAATGTTGAAAAATTTCTCAACTAAATTAAAGCTAAGTCAGTTGTCAAAATCTGCAAACGCAAACGGCGGAAAATAATTTCCCACCGCTTTTATTCACCATTCCTTGTGAAGGCTAATGTCTACCCCCAAGGAAGCGAGAAGGTTTTGACGTTGGTGTAGCTTTTCATGGCTTCAACCACACCTTCTTTATAACCAAGACCAGAATCTTTAATACCACCAAACGGTGACATCTCTGTGCGGTATCCAGGAACTTCCCAAACATTAACTGTACCGGTCCGTAATTCTTGGATCAGGCGGTTAATTGTTTTCCAGTTGTCGGTTGCAACACCGGATGATAATCCAAAGGCTGTTGAATTTGCGATCTCTATAATCTGATCCAAATCCTTGCAACGGATGATCGGAATGACCGGGCCAAAAGTTTCTTCCATAACCAATTCACAATCGGCTGGAACGTGATCAACAACAGTGGGCGGGTATACAGCGCCTTCGCGGTTATTGCCGTGTAAAAGCTTAGCTCCTAACGTGACCGCTTCATTGACGCGGGTCTCGAACAATGTTGCTGCTTTCTCATCTACCACAGTTCCAATGTCTGTTTCTGGGTCCATCGGGTCTCCGTATTTAAGAACTTTGGTTTTTTCAACAACAAGTGCAGCGAATTCATCAGCAACACTTTCTAAACACAAAATACGTTTAACGGCGGTACAGCGTTGGCCTGAATTTTTAGTAGCCCCTGCAACAGCCATGGCGGCAGCCTTGTCTAAATCCGCATCGTCCATAATAATGAACGGCGCATTGCCACCCAATTCTAGAACCGTGCGCCGATATCCAGCGCGTCCTGCAATGTACTTACCAGCAGGAACGCCACCGGTGAAGGTGACCAATGTGGCATGTTCATTGGTGATCATCTCATCACCAAAATCACCTGGAACGCCAGTCACTACCTGTAACATCTCATGTGGTAATCCGGCTTCATACAAAATGTCAGCCAAAATAATTGCGGTCAATGGTGTGACCTCAGTTGGTTTTAAAACCATGCAATTGTTGGTCGCAACAGAGGGTGCAATTTTGTGAGCAACCATGTTTAGCGGATGGTTTGATGGGGTAATGGCACTGATTGCGGTCAACGGCTCGCGCATTGTGAAAATACGGCGCTTCTGTCCGTGAGGGGTTAGGTCACATGAAAAGGCTTCGCCGTCATCTTGGATGCACAGTTGACCACATAACGTGAATACATCGAAAGAGCGACCACATTCGTATAGAGAATCTTTTTTGGAAATACCAAGCTCTGCCGTAATCACGTCTGAAATTTCATCTTTACGCGATATGATGATCTCAGCTGTCTTTATCAAAATTTGTTGACGCTCGTAACGGGTCAAAGTCGGTTGATAATTTGCTGCTATCTCGAACGCTTTTTTTACGTGTTCACGAGTGCCGCGGGGAATGGTCCCAACAACAGACCCGTTGTAGGGGTTTAAGACTTCAATATGGTCTTTCGTTGTAATCTTCTCGCCGCCGATGCGCATGGCTTCGTGGCGAATGTTTTCTGAAACATCCATAGATTCATTCCTTTGTATATAATTAGGCCGCGTTATTTAGGGCGACGCTGAAAATGTCAAAATTACGTAATTGTTGATCTGCCGATAACCCGGCAACCGTGCGGTTAACCATTAAGGGAACGGTTTGAGTTGAAAGCCCACCGTGCGATCGCAATGGATCTGTCAGCCCGCTTAAATCGTGTTTGTCAGGCTGGCTTCCAACTGCTTTGTTGGCCGTTGAAATAACAACAATATCGCCAACCCGGTCGTTGGGTAACTGGTATCGGCTACACGCATCCGCATTGGTTAGGGCAACTTCAATGCCGTCAATGGCTTCTAAATCGGCGCAGATTTTTGCAATGTTGGAACCGTCTGGAAGATACGCTGTTGCATATCCACCCAAAGCGCCATGATGAACAACGTACGGGTCGGTGATCGGTAAAATGACCCGCGCAGCACCAGCACCCAACATATCATCCATAATGGGTTGTAAATAAACCACATCCGGATCACCCATCTTATTGTGCATATCGGCCATGCCATGATCAGCCGTGAGGGCAACTGTGGCACCCATGGCATCTAACTGAGCCCAGTAGCTGTCCATCATCGCATAAAAGTCATTAGCAACAGGAGAACCGGGGGCGTGTTTGTGTTGGATGTAATCTGTGGTCGATAGATACATTAAATCAGGTTTGTCGCGTTCCATCAGTTTGACGCCCGCATCAAAAATGAACTCGCTCAAATCGGCGGAATATACGGACGGGATTGGGCGGTTGACAATGCTTTGTGCATTGTCGATGCCGTGTTCAGCAGCGGTTGTTTGATCCGCACATTCAGAGCTGAAACAGATTGCCCGGCCGCTTGAGTAATCCAAGCCATGGCCTAACATTTTACGCAATTTGTCTTTAGCTGTGATGATGGTAATTTTAGCACCCGCTTCAAAGAACGATTGAAAAATTGTCCCTGTGCGCATTAATCTAGGGTCATTCATCATGACTTCAGCATCGTTTTCAATGTCGTAAAAGAAATTACCACAAATGCCATGAACCGCAGGCGGCTGGCCTGTGATGATCGACATGTTGTTGGGGTTTGTGAATGCAGGGATCACACAATGTGCCCGTAAATCCGTACCATTTTTAACAATGCTTTCAGCAAATGGCATTCGCCCCGCTTTTATGGCTTCTTCAATATAGGCCGGTTCCGAGCCATCGACGCAAACAACCACCACAGGGTTTTTCGGCCATGCATAGCTACGGCCATTAATCATCAGTGGAATATTTTGATCAGTCATAGAATTCGTTTCCATTTGTTTGAGTAAATTTGAATTAATTTGGGTCTAGATCCTAAGCCACTTTGGCTGTGCCATTTGCAACACCCATTTTATCGATGGTTTTTTGCACGGCTGCAAGCGCGCTGTTCATTTCTACTTCGTCCAAGTTACCAATGCAGCCAATGCGGAATGAAGGGGCTACTGTCAATTTACCCGGATAAATAATGTAGCCCATATCTTTTAATTGATCATAAAAAGATTGGAAATCAAAAGCCGGGTCAGAAGGCATTTTGAAGGTGACGATGATCGGGGCCTGCAACTCATCAGGCAACAAAGTCTCGAACCCCATTTTGCGCATGCCATCAACCAAAATTTGACGGTTGTTGGAATAACGCTTGTTGCGCTCAGCAACACCCCCGGCTTCAACAAATTGGCTGATCGCCGCATCAAAGGCGACAATGACGTGGGTTGGTGGGGTGAAGCGCCATTGGTCTGTTTTTTCCATAGTTACCCACTGCTCATACATATCGAGGCTCAACGAATGGGCGTTGCCTTTGCATTGCTCTAGCGCGGATTGGCGAATAATAGCAAAGCCCATACCTGGAACGCCCTCTAAGCATTTATTAGATGACGCCATAACCGCTTCAAACTGAACGTTTTTAGCGCTTAATGGGATAGCACCAAAAGCGCTCATGGCATCGATGATCAAGCGGCGGCCATGTTTAGCAACAATTTCAGCCACCTGTTCAATTGGATTGATAATCCCAGATGTTGTTTCGCAATGAACAACAAGTACATGGGTGATGGCGCTGTCAGCCTTCAGCGTGGCATCAAGATCGGTTAAGGAGGGCTGGGTGTCTTCTGGTGTTTCTAAAACCATATAAGCCCGGTCCATGTAATCGAGCATTTTTGTCATACGTTGACCATATGCACCATTTATCAAAATCAATGCTTTGTCGTCGTAGTGTAACAAGGTTGCAATTGTTGCTTCGACTGCAAAGGTTCCGCTGCCTTGCATGGGCACGCAAACGTGCGTTTCTTGCGCTTCAGCAATGGCCAAAATCTCAGACCGCATGCGGCGGTTTGTTTCAATAAAGTTGGCATCGCGTGAGCCCCAATCATGAAGCATCGCTTGTTTGGTTTTTAAAGAAGTGGTCAATGGACCAGGGGTTAACAACCAAGGGTCTTGCGGCAGAGTTGTCATAGGTAATGGCTTTCATGATAAGTGATCATAATTAACAATGCCATTATCGGGCATAATCAGACATTAATCCACATAAGAACACATGAAATTGAATATTTCTTTGGATTTATAATTAGCGTGGGATGCTGAGTTCTAAATATGGGGCATAGATATTAGCATTCTTCCAATGGAGCAATCGATTATGGAGAATGCGATGTTGAACGGTGCTGAGGGGGGCGACCGTAGATTTGGAATATTTGCGTCATGGAGAACAACCCCTAATGATGCGTCTGTTTTGGCCAAGTGGAGTTGGCTCAAAAATCACAACAGCTTGAACCAGAGAACGATTGAGAACATCTGTGCCATAGAGTTAAATGGAACTCGTAATAAATTTAGGAGTTCTATATGGCTGGTCCTTTGAGTGGTGTGCGCGTTATTGATTTAACATCGATGATATCTGGCCCGTTGGCGGCACTGACATTGGCAGATCAAGGGGCCGATGTGATTAAAGTTGAAGCACCCGGTGGCGGCGATTTTGTCCGTCAATTAGCGACCCGTCGCAATGGCTGTTCTGCATCGTTCGTCAACAACAACCGCAACAAACGTTCCGTCATTCTGGATTTGAAAAACGAAGAGGGCTTGGCGGCGTTTAAGAAACTGATTTTGGATGCCGATGTGGTTATTCAAAATTTCCGACCGGGCGTTGCAACTCGCATCGGCATTGGCGATGAAGTTTTGCGCGCCTTAAACCCCCGCCTTATTTACGTATCAATCGCCGGTTTTGGCTTCGAAGGTCCCTATGCACAAAAGCCGGTGTTCGATCCATTGATCCAAGCGCTTACAGGTTTAACAACAGTTCAGGCCGGGTCAGATGAATTACGCCCCCGTTTGATTCGAACCATATTGCCCGATAAACTAACAGGTATTCAGGCTTCACAAGCGATTACCGCAGCCCTATTTTCCCGCGAACGTTCGGGTGAAGGCCAGCATATAAAAATTTCCATGCTCGATACGATCATCTCGTTCATGTGGGGGTCCGACATGGGCGGACATACGTTTGTTGGTGATGAAATTGAAACAGAAACAGCGCAATCTTTTATCGATCTTATATACGAGACAAAGGACGGGTACATTAGCGTTGCCGCCATGCATGACAAACAATGGCGTGCCTTATCCGCAGCGCTTGAACGACCAGATTTTTTGACCGACCCCCGTTTCATAACGCCAGAATTGCGTGAAGTTAACAAAGACGATCGATTGAACTTAACGCAGGATGTTTTGATCACACGAACAACGGCTGAGCTTTTAGAAGTGCTTGAATCAGGTGATGTTCCGTGTGCTCCAGTTTTAACCCGCACCGAAATGCGTCAGCATCCGCAAGTAGAAGCTAACAAAATCATCATTGAAGTTGACCATCCCATCGCCGGTCGCTTGCGCCAATCGCGTCCACCCGCGCAGTTCTCAGGAACCCCAACTGAAATGCGCTTAACTGCTCCTGCATATGGGGCCGACACTTCAGTTATTTTATCTGAATGTGGGTTCAGCGATGATGAGATAGCTATTTTACTAAGTTCTGGAGCCGCCACCCAAGGTACGGTTGAGGAAAATAAAAATGATTGATTTCTATTATGCGCCCACGCCCAACGGCTGGAAAGTCGCAATCATGCTCGAGGAATTAGAACTTGAATATACAACTCACCTCATGAAATTAGGCGATGGAGATCAGTTCAAATCAGCCTTTATGGCGATCAGCCCGAATGCAAAAATGCCTGCTATCATCGATCATGATCCGCCTAAGTCTTATGGGGCTAATCCGGTCAGTGTGTTCGAGTCGGGCGCGATCATGCTGTATTTAGCGGATAAATACGAACGGTTCATTCCAACCGATCCGTTGGGTCGGAAAGAAGCAATGGAATGGATGTTTTGGCAAGTCGGCAACCAAGGCCCTATGGCCGGGCAGTTAAGCCACTTCGTTAATTATGCCCCTAAAGACCAGCAAGACTATGGCCATAAACGCTATGGTGGGGAATATGAACGGAACTTGGCGGTGCTGGAAAAGCGCTTAGATGGGCGCAGTTATATTCTAGGCGATTATTCCATCTGTGACATGATCGCCTTTCCGTGGGCGTTTATTGCAAAGCCTTTAACCACATCGCTGGATCAATTCCCCAATGTATCCACTTGGAGGGATCACATTAAACAACGAACAGCGGTTATGAAAGCCATCAATTTATGCAAAGCCGATCAAAATCGAGGCAAAACAAACGTCAGCAACAATAAGATTTTGTATAATCAATCTGCAGATCATATTTTGGGAAGCGGGAATAAGGAGTGATATTGGTTTTAACTTCGCGTTGACCTTACCGTTGGTGGAAGCTGTAGGTTCCGCGAAATCTTGATGTTTACTGAGTTGCTGAAGTGGATAAAATTAAAACCATATCGCATCGATCTATGTTGTTTGGGTTTATGGGTGGCGGTTTATACGCGGCTCTTCCTATTCCTATGGCTCGGGCTCTAAATGCTGCGGTTTTCCGTTTGAAATCAGGCCCTGCCAAGATTTATATTTTGGGTGAATCGTAACCGAAAACAGATGTAAGGGTATATCGCGGAAACGAGCCGGGGCCGGAGCTTAGTTATGTTCAAGGGCGAGCGGTTGGTAGTGGCGTTTGAGCCACAACCCAGCACTGTCCACGGGCATGGTCTTCACCTTCCAAATGCTATGGACGGTGT
>JAPKAX010000178.1 GCA_028825025.1 Rhodospirillales bacterium
GTTGGCGATTTGTAACAAAACCACATTTTCTTCGTTCTAATGCTTCCGGAAATCCAACTAGATTTCCAGAAGAAGATGCGATGTCAAGCCATTTTCGGGTTGCAATGAACCTAATTGATCAAGGGTTTGTTGTCTGGGACAAAAATAATAAATTAGTTGCATACAACAAAAAATTCCAAGAATTTTTGGAATACCCAGAATCTCTTCTGCATCCGGGAATCACTTTATCGAAACTCATTCGCTATAGTGCGGACCACGGGAACTATGGCAAAGGAGATCCGGCCCAACTGGCGGAAGCTCGACTAAATCAAATTATAAATGATCGAATTACAGGCGATAGAATCGTAACGACACAAGCTGGAGTGTCTATGCTTATTCGCCATTATGTTGTGCCTGAATACGGAATCATAATAACTTTTATGGACGTAACCGAACTCAGGTCGAAAGAAAATCAACTCGTCGATCAAGGGGCTCTGTTGCAAACGGCTTTAGATAACATGACGAGCGGTTTAGCTATATATGATGCTCAATACAATATTATAATGGCAAACAAGCGATTTTCTGATCTGTTCAAGTTCCCAGAAGGGCTCGTCTATACGGGCGTTAGTCTAGAGAGCTTACTTCGTTTTCGTGATAACAGAGGTGATTTTGGAACTGCAGATATTGATCAAATTATCCTAGAAAAAACCGAGTTACTCGCGAATGGAGAATATAGTCAAACAGTAGAAGAGACTATTAATGGGCGGTCTGTTGAAACGTTTAGAAGCCCTTCAGTGAGCGGTGGTAGTATTGTTATTCTTAATGATATAACCGAACGTCTCCAAGCAGAAATCGCTTTGCGCGAATCTGAAAAAACGTTATTGGATATTTTAGAATCTAGCCCGATTGGGATTTCTGTAATTCATGATTATGACTTTCCAAAAAAACGCGCCTTCATAAATCAAGCGTATATTGATATGGCTGGTTTAAAGGGAGATCAAATAATTACGGGTGGATTAGGGCCTGAGGGTTGGGCCAACTCGAAAGAATATTATAAATTCCGGGATTTATTATACCAAGGTAAGTCTCCAAGTAATATTGAAGCACACCGATTAAGAATGGATGGAGTTGAATGGTGGTGTTCACTTAGCACGCAAAAAGTGATGTTTGAAGGCCACCCTGCTCATGTGTATTGGAACATTGATGTTACGAAACGTATTGAAGTGGAAAATATTAACCGTGGAACGGAAAGAATGTTACGCCAAGTTTTGGAATCTAGCCCTATTGGAATTTCTGTTATTGCAGGGAGAGATTACGACCAGCGGCTCTTTATAAATGATACGTTGTTAGACATGTTCAAGTACGACAAAACCGACCCAATCACAAAAACGTCAGGGCCTCACACATGGGCAATACCATCGGAGTATCAAAATTTTCATCTACGTATTGAGCAAGATGAAAAAATCAACAACATGGAAGCGCTTCGATATCGAAATGATGGAAGTACATGGAATTGTGCACTCAGCGTGCAAGAAATTGAATTTGAAGGCCAGCAAGCACATGTTTTTTGGCACTTAGATATTACTGCACGTATTTCAGCCGAACTTGCTATTCGTGAAAATGAAAAAATGCTACTCGAAATCTTTCAACAAACTCCGATTGGCGCTTCTATATCTCTCGTTAAAAATCTGAACAAGCGTGTTTTTGTAAATGATGCCCTTGTCGAAATGTATGACGTTCCTAAAGGGCAAACTTTACTGGAATTGGATATTTCCGATACTTGGGTCAATGCTAGCGATTTTCAACGGTCTATAGATATTTTAGAAGATTTCGGTCGTATTGAAAATTATGAAGGTTTGAGTTTACACCCCGATGGGTCCCATTGGTGGGCATTGGTTAGCTCTCAATCGATTACATTCGAAGGGGAAGCGGCGATTATTTTTTGGCATATAGATATCAGCGAGCGCAAGTTCGCAGAAGAACAGCTGGCAGAGCAAGAGTTTATGCTACGGAATGTTTTAGATTCAAGTCCACTCGGTATCGGTATTGTTGAACAAGCAACGAATAAACGGCTATTTGCTAACGGTGCATTACGCAAAATGCTTCGTGTCGATTCTATGGATAGTCTTCTTCAGGATGATATTGCCGATACTTTTGCCGACACAAAAGCCTTAGATGAGATTCGTACGCTTATTGCCGCGGGTCAGGATGTAATAGATTTTGAAGCTGAACGTACCCGTGCCGATGGCAGCACTTGGTGGTGCCTTGTGAGCACTCAGAACATTCAATTTGATGGCAGACCAGCACGCGTTGCATGGTGTAATGATTTTTCTGAACGCAAACAAATGGAACAAGCATTAGTCGATAGTGAGGATCAATTACGCACCCAACTCGCAACCTTGCGTGACCGCGAAGAACGATTAGAGGAACAATCTAAATATTTGGTCTTGCATGCAGAAGACATGAATGAGGCCCGAGTGGAATTAGAGCGCCTAAATATAGAGAAAGATAAATTTTTCACGATTATCGCACACGATTTACGCGGCCCCTTCGCGGGTCTTGTAGGCGTTACTGAACTTTTGGCAACACGCTCTGATGAGTTGCCGGCCGATGAAATATCACGTCTGCATCAGGCACTTCACGAAGCCGGACAAAACCTGTTTGAGCTTTTAGAGAACTTGCTTGAATGGGCACAATTGCAGCGTGATGCAGTCCTTTTTGATCCGCAGGTTCTAGAGCTTGAGCCTTTATTGCGACCAAACCTTGCCTTGTATAAAACGCTTGCTGCCTCAAAAAATATTCAATTGAACGCCATTGATATTCCATCTGACCCTATTTTAACGGACCCCAATATGGCGGATACTGTGCTTAGAAACTTGATCCAAAATGCAATAAAATTCACTCCCGAAAACGGGAGTGTCACGGTTTCAGCACATGCGGACCGGGAATGGATGTGGGTTCAAATTTCAGATACAGGCATTGGCATTCCTACTGAGCGTATCGACAGCATTTTTAAAATTGATACAACCCTTTCAACTCCGGGAACTAAAGGCGAGGTTGGTAGTGGTTTGGGTCTTCACGTCTGCAATGAATTGGTCCAAAAATGCGGAGGTAAGATTGAAGTCATTAGCCAAGAAGGACAAGGAGCGATATTCAAATTCTCATTTCCTCTAGCTTGATACAAGAACCAACTATTCCCAGGCGAATGTGTTTGTGTGTGTCATTTTAGTCCATTCGTAGCTTTCAATTAGTGTTCATAAATGACTTCAAAACCACTTTCAAATGAAAAAGAGGACGTATGCTGCCGGGGGTGGCTAATCCTATAGATATTCATGTTGGCACCCGCCCTAGGCTTGCCCATCATATGAGTAGCTTAAGTCAAGAAAAGTTAGGGGGGGCGGTTGAGTTAACGTTCCAGAAAATCCAGAAATATTAACGCGGTTCCAATCGGATAGGCGCATCCCGGTTGTATCAATTTGCTGAATTTTTAAATTTAACTGTTTGATTTTTTTTGAGGAAAAGCTGACCAAATTAAGTTTGGAGGGGCAGATAAAAAAGGCACGATGGACTGTGAACAAAGTGACTTTAATTTAGGCCCTTTAAGCCACCGTGATACGATTGAATTGGTTTGAAATAATTACCACATCCCTGACCCACGGGTCCGGCGCAACATATATGAACTCATCAAAACACTTGCCCGTTTCCCCAACACGGATGCCAACGGCACTGAGTAAGCGAACAAACGAGTTACCAGCCGTTACAGCGCTTCCAAACGTTTATTTCTGCTGCGGGATGGGGGTGCGTTCCATCAATTACATTATAGTGGTCATATCCTGACGCGGTTATACACGAATGGTTCGTCATGATCCGAAATTGTGTTCCGATTGGGTATTTGCTGAAATCTATAATCGATGATGATGAGATTTGGCCATGCTCTTGATGCACGTTTGCCACTTTCAAGCCATCAATCACATTCCCCGTCTTCACATCGCAAACTAAGCCAAAGGCACAATCGTCCTCAAGCGCTCCAGTCGAGCGGTCTTTTGATAAAGCCAATCCACCAGCATCGATCAATAATTGGTTTTCATCTTCTTGATGTGCAATGACCGTGGCCAGTACAGTCAATGCAATATCATCCATAGTGCATGAGCCAATACCGGCTTGAAACAAATCGCCAAACATATAAACGCCGGGCCGGGCCTCGGTCACACCGGTTAAGTGGCGCGCATACAAAGCGGTTGGGGTTGAGCCAACACTGACGATTGGGCATTCAATGCCCGCGGCGCGCAATGAGTTTGCAGCGTCAACAACGGTATTGCGTTCTTGGTCAGCAATATCAGCCATTTCATCAACTGTTCGACACCGATACGAATGACCCGCATGGGTCAAAACACCGGCAATTTTGACATTAGGAGCGGCGTTTAGGATATAAGCAATTTCCATTAATCTGGGCGAACCCGGCGCAACACCTGTCCGGTGTTCACCACAATCCATCTCGATCAAAACCCGGTGTTCACCACTATGGTTCGCTATGGCATGCGCGACGGATGGATGATCGACTAAAATTTTTAGATCGATCCGTTTTGCCCGGAAAGCCGCCGCTTGGTTCAATCGGGCAGGTGCAATACATGCCGCCAATGTCATATCGCTTAGGCCGTTCTCGGCAAAGTATTCAACTTCGCGAAAGGTGGAAACGGTGATCCCACCAAAATTCCCGGCAACGGCCCGTCGGGCCACGTCTATGGCTTTAGAGGTTTTTAAATGGGGACGCAAATTGACGCCAAGTGACTTGAACCGGTTTGTCATTCGATCGATATTTGTATCGAGCTTATTGCGGTCCAAAATGAGGGCTGGTGTTAATATATTAAAGTATGTCATTTGAGCACTTTACGTATCAAAATTATGGTATGGCAAGACCGGTCCTTGCTCGTTCCGAACATTTTACTATACTGCGCCCGCTTATCAACTGCATCGTTGCACATAGGAAATTCATACTGATGACCCAAGATATCAAAAAAGTCGTACTCGCCTATTCTGGTGGCCTAGATACCTCCGTTATTTTGCGCTGGTTACAAGACACATACAACTGTGAAGTCGTAACCTTTACCGCTGATTTAGGCCAAGGTGAAGAATTAGAGCCCGCCCGTCAAAAAGCCGAAATGATGGGCATTAAAGACATCTTTATAGAAGATATGCGCGAAGAGTTTGTCCGCGACTATGTATTCCCGATGTTTCGTGCCAATGCTTTGTATGAAGGCACCTACTTATTGGGAACCTCAATTGCCCGGCCTTTGATTGCTAAGCGCCAAATCGAAATTGCCCGCGAAGTCGGTGCCGATGCGGTGTCACATGGAGCAACCGGAAAAGGCAATGATCAGGTTCGGTTTGAGCTTGGTTATTACGCATGTAATTCAGCCATTAAGATTATTGCTCCTTGGCGCGAATGGGATTTGAGCAGCCGGACCAAGCTGATTAAATATGCAGAACAACATCAAATTCCAATCCCGAAAGACAAACGGGGCGAATCGCCTTATTCACAAGATGCGAACCTGTTGCATATCTCATCCGAAGGAAAGGTGCTGGAAGATCCTTGGGTTGGCGCTGACGATAGCATCTACACCCGTATTACACCCCCTTGGGACGCCCCAGATAAAGTTACTGAAATCACTATCGATTTTGAAAAAGGAGATCCCACGGCCATTAATGGCGTGAAGTTATCTCCAGCTGAGTTGCTTACCAAGCTGAACAAATTGGGTGGCGATAATGGCATTGGTATTTTAGACATTGTTGAAAACCGCTTCATTGGTATGAAGTCACGCGGAATTTATGAAACACCAGGCGGAACTGTGTTATTCCATGCCCGTCGTGCTGCAGAAAGTCTGACCCTTGATAAGGGGGCGATGCACCAAAAAGATGAAATTATGCCCCGCTATGCAGAGCTGGTTTACAATGGTTTCTGGTTCGCCCCAGAACGCGAAATGCTTCAGGCTTTGATCGACAAAGCATCAGAGCGAGTAACAGGAACTGTGCGGCTTAAGTTGTATAAAGGCAACGTTATGGTTACCGGTCGGAAATCACCGAATAGTCTATATGACGAAGATATTGTTACCTTTGAAGAAGATAATGTCTACGACCAGCGCGATGCAGAAGGATTTATCAAGCTCAATGCATTACGGCTTCGTTTGGGTCAATAATCTTTAAATTAAAGGTGGTCTTTCTAAAAGGGCCGCCTTTTTTGTATTTAGGTTGAGCCTCGTAGTACCCGTAAATCAATTTGAATAATGGACAAGAACCCTTAACAATAAACGTGTCATGTTATAGAAGCCATACCCAAACAGTTTGGTTTTTTGGTAAAACCTTGTAAATATTTGCATGTGGCGCGGGGCACGCCCGCTTCCTATATGAATGGCGAATTCGACCCCTGCGGGGCAAAATGATCCGCGCGTATTTAACATTAGCAACATTAATAACTATTTCCAGTGTTTCTTGGTCTGAAATTAGAGCCTCAACGAATTTTTAGTTCATGCGTATGGAGCGGGAACAGTTTCTCGGTGCGGGGCATTATGAACGGGTTTCTCGGCGACGGGGCACTGCCAATGGCTACAAGAGCAACAAGGTTGATACACCTGCGGGCACTCTGAGCGTCAGTGTGCCTAAGACCGCCGACCACCTTGAGGGGTGGGCTAACCATTCTTTCCGTAATCTCTGGAACGGGGACGGTGCTTCAGTCGTGTCGTCATGCTGGCCGTGGCTGAAATGTATATCAAAGGGAACTTAACCCGCGATGCCGAAGCCGTCATGAAAGAGTTTGGTATTGAGAGCCTGGCCAGC
>JAPKAX010000179.1 GCA_028825025.1 Rhodospirillales bacterium
TGTCTCCCTGATGCAGCTTGGGTTTCTAAACGAATGCATTCAAGCGCCCATTCGATCCATGGGAATATGGCTTTTAGATCACTCGTCTCGATCGTAGCTCCGGCCCATATCCGTAAACCTGCAGGGGCATCACGGTAATAAGTGATGTCATAAGCAACGGCTTCTTCATCGAGCATTGTCGTCAAACGTCGCACAGAAAGGTCTTGATCTTTATCTGATAATGCAGTCAACCAAGGTGCTGTGATTTTTAAACAAACTGAAGTAGTTGAGCGGGTTTCTGGAACTTCAGCCAAAAACTCAAAATCAGCATTTCCATCCACCCACTGGGCAATGGCAGCTGCGTTGCTATTAGCACGACCAATTAGGCCTTTTAAGCCGCCAACCGATTTGGCCCACTGCAACCCATCTACCGCATCTTCAACAGCCAACATCGACGGCGTATTTATGGTCTCACCTTTGAACACGCCAGCCATTAATTTGCCACCCTTGGTTAGGCGGAAAATTTTAGGCATGGGCCATGCGGGGGTATAGGTCTCCAGGCGTTCAACGGCGCGTGGGCTTAAAACCAGCATTCCATGCTGAGCCTCACCACCCAAAACCTTTTGCCATGAATACGTAACCACGTCCAATTTATCCCATGGCAAATCCATGGCGAACGCAGCAGATGTTGCATCGCAAATGGTCAAACCTTTACGGTCCGCATCAATCCAATCGCCGTTGGGGACACGGACGCCAGACGTAGTGCCGTTCCATGTAAACACAACGTCATTATCGAAATTAACTTTTGTAAGATCTGGTAATTTACCGTAATCGGCAAAATGCTCAGTCACGCCTTCAAGTTTCAATTGCTTTAAGACATCGCTGACCCAGCCAGAGCCAAAGCTTTCCCAGGCGAGCATATCTACACCGCGTTGACCAAGCAGCGACCACAGCGCCATTTCGACTGCACCAGTATCGGATGCGGGGACAATGCCTATGACGTAATCATCTGGCAGTCCTAAGATTTCACGTGATTGATCGATAACTTCATTCAGGCGCTGTTTTCCAATTTTAGCACGGTGTGAACGGCCCAAAACTGCATTTTGCAGAACTTTAGGAGTCCAACCGGGACGTTTGGCACAGGGGCCAGAAGAGAAACAGGGATTAGACGGCCGAGGGGCCGGTTTTGCAGGAATAGTCATTTTTTTCTCCTTTCCTTGCAGAAAGGGCGCCCCTCGTTGGGGAGGGATGGCCCGCAGTCCTTATATGGCGAGATCAGTGTTACGTCAAGATTTGGACAACAATGTAAGACCATAACTCGATATTGACATGAGCGTTTATACGATCAAAATCAATATTTCGATATTTGGGCGCAAATGGGCAATTGGGGTTGGAGTTATTCCGACGATTACCACATTTTAAACGCCTTGAGAGCTACAAATGAGGTGAAGATAAATACCGAGGACGGAATGGACCGTTACGGGTAACCGATCCGGATGAAAGCGGCCCGCTATATGACGCCTTGATTGAGGCAGCAGGTCATGTTGGGATTCCATCTAATTCTGATTATAACGGAGCCACCCAAGATGGCATTTCCATGAGCCAAACGACGATTTTCAATGACCGCAGAATGAGCACAGCACATTGTTACTTAGACCCCATCAGACTTGAACTCAACAAAATCACAACATAAATTAGATCAAGAGTTGTTACGAATGGTTCAATCATTGGGACGAGCGCGCAGAGGCGAACGCATTCGGGTGATTGAGAATTCACCAATCACCCATAGACCACCCGCTGCGCCACCAACATTAAGACCTTTTGAGAACACAAAGCCTAGCGTTATTGCAATTTCTAGCTCAACCGTCGGCTCTCAAGCCCTGTTTGAAGTCTTAACTCGATTAAGCCCAAAATTTGATGTTTCAGTTCTAATCACTCAGCACATGCCTAAAACATTTACAAATGCACTTGCTGGAAATTTATCAACACGAACAGATTAAAAATATCACTGAAGCAAAAAATGGGGAACTTGTTTTGCCGGGTCGGGTCTACATTGCACCAGGTGATTATCATATGACTATTGAGAATAAAGGCACTGAAGTCCCCATCAAACTGAATCAAAATCCATCAGAAAATTATTGCCGTCCCAGTGCAAACCCAATGCTAGAAAGCATCACCAAGATGTATGGAGCAAAGGTATGTTCGGTCGTCCCAACGGGTATGGCCTCCGACTGGATAAACGGCTGCACATCAATTGTTGCTGCGGGCGATCAGGTCTTTGCTCAAGATTTTGAAACCAGTATGGTTTGGGGCATGCTTGGAGCCGTTTCTGACGCCAGCTTATGCAGCAAAGTCTTACCCTTAATCGAAATAGCGCCAGTGCAGAACATTTTGCTTTATATTCGATAAATATTAAAGCTTCTAGTACCACATTTTATTAGCCATGGCACCACGGTTATAAACCGTAATACCATGGGGCAAAAATCGAAAAGACCAACCACATTAGTATAATCAAAGGTAGCCCAGCCCTGAAAAAGTCAGTGAATTTATAGTGTCCGGGCCCCATCACCAATAAATTCGTCTGGTACCCAAGCGGCGATGCAAAAGAGCAATTAGCGGCAAAAATGACCGCTACGGCAAATGGCGTTACAGGGACACCCAATCGATAAGCGACATCAACAGCAATAGGGGTAAATAATACCGCCGCTGTTTTTGTACTAATAATGTTCGATAACCCAGCAACCATAAGGAAAAATAACGATAAAATGACCGCTGGTGATGCCCCCTGGGACGCGGCAATCATTTTATTAGCTAAATAAGCCGCCCCGCCAGTTTCTTGTAAGGCAACCCCAAGTGCTAATGCAGCAGCAATGGTTGTCATGATTTTTGGATCCACAGACTGAAATGCTTGGCGTACATTCAGTACGCCGACGATTACCATAGCAGCCGCCCCACACAGCGCGCTGACAACAATAGGCACAAGCCCGGTGGCCGCAAAACCGATCACAGCAAGAAAAATTATAAACGCACGTTTGGCTCTTTTTAAGGCTGGTAATTCTTCAGCTGACCATTCAAGCAAAACAACATCACGGCTATTGCGTAATTTGGAGATATCTTCATTTTGACCTTGCACCAAAAGCACATCGCCAGCTTCAAGCCTAATTTCAGTTAAACGCGAGCGGATCATCCGCGACCGGCGTTGAATGCCAACCACAATGCAATGCGTTTTATAACGAAAACCAATTTGTGGTAGGGTCAAGCCAACTACCCCGGAACCGGGAGCGACCATAACTTCGGCCAACGATTGCTCTCCATCTGTCCAGCGCCCGTCCTCAAGCCCAATTGATGCACGATCATCAACATCGCCTAGATCAGGGTGCAAAGCATCCGGGTTATTTGTTAAGGTTTCGGCCAAAGCTTTTCGCGTGGCAGCAACCACCAACACATCACCAACTTGTGCCTTATAATCCTCGAATGGTGGAAAAATTGCCTCGTCGTCACGCTCAACCATTCGTAATGTTTTATTCGGTAAACCAGAAAATAATCCACCGATGGCAACTTTATCAATCAAGGGCGAATTTTTTGACACAGTCATATGGGCGATAAATTGCCGCCCGCTAGCATCCCCAAGCCCCTCAACCTCGCCGCTCCGATCCGGCAGGAGTTTAGGGGCGACGAATACGACATATACCAACCCAACGGCCGCCATAACAGTTCCCGGTAAAGTAAAATCAAAAAATCCGAACGGCGTTTCACCCATTTCAATCAGTGCACTATTAACCAGCAAGTTTGTTGACGACCCAATAATCGTTGTCATCCCACCTAAAACGGCCGCATAGCTAAGCGGAATAAGGAGTTTTGATGCTGGTTGGTTGAACCGTACGGCTAAGGCTTGAATGATTGGAATAAAAATAACAACAACGGGGATGTTGTTCAGAAAGGCACTAGTGACGATGGCAACCACGAGCAACAACACCAACGATCCAACCATCCCCCCACGGCCCCGTGTTACGGTCAGCAAAAGCGTTGCCCCTCGGTCCAGAACGCCTGTTCGCACCATCCCTTGCCCAATAACCAATAAGGCCAATACGGCAACTAAGGCTGGGTTAGAAAACCCATGTAAAATCCGTGTTGGCGTTACCAAGGCGACGCCATTGCTATCTATGACTGGGAAAAAATGAAAAAATAAAAGCAGGAAACAGACAATGCCAATGGATGTGAGTTCCATTGATGCCCGTTCGCGGAGATAAAAACCAAGGGCACCTATGATAAGGGCAAAAACAACCCACATCTGAAATCCAGCACCCGTTTGCAGTATATGTACCATAACCGAAAATGTATCGGATTTTAGTTTTTAAACCAGCTTGTTGTGTAAAAGTTGGATACTAAAAAAATAGCCGGACATTTTCGAGTCTGGCGAGTTTCACAGGCAGGCTTGCCAGGGGCGAGGGGGCAGGCCTTTGACAAGAGTTAACAACAACTTGGGGGGAAATAGTAACTCAATGAAGATGAATGTAGACCCTTAATGTATCTAGGTGAATTTAGTTATATGTCGAAATGTTTCCAGCTATTTTTTTATGTACCAGATTCGTAGTAATTCGAAGCTGAACATCGACAATTTTGGAAAAAATACTCAGAATAAACGCAACCAAAGCATTGATATAAAAAATAAAACTTAAATCATCTATTGAACTTTTCGGGCACCATTGAACTGCTTATGATAATTCAACATTTCTGGAAGGTTGTATGAGTAAAACAAAAATAAAAAGTATTAAGGCACGACAAATCACCGATTCTCTCGGCAAGTCTGCAATTGAGGTCGACGTCACCCTGCGTTTCAATGAACAAGGGCGCGCATCAGCCTCTTTATCTTCTATTGCCAATCTAGTTGCTGATGAATCCTTGAACGCCATCACACTTATCAACATAGGATTGCACAAAAATTTAAAAGGTCAAAACGTTCAAGACCCATCTGAAATTGATCAAGTTCTTTTAGAATTTTTAGTTTCTCATCCCAATTGCCGCCCTTTGCGGAGCATCATTCGAGCCGTTTCAATGGCTATATTGTATGCGCTTGCCGATACCGAAAAAATACCGCTTTGGCAATATATAGGCACATTTATGGGCAAAAGCTCAGCCAACACTCTCCCCCTTCCCATATTCGAGCTGCTTACAAAATCAGGCCCGAACACGGAAACATTAAATGCCCAGTCATTTTCAATCATCCCAATGGGCGCAACCCATTTTTCAGAAGGGATAAGCTGGTGTCAGAGTGTCCGCGTAAAAATGCTTGAGTTAGTATCCGATGAATTAGTTTTAAACGATACTCATGCCCTAGACATATTAACCCGTTCGATTGGGCAAGCCGGGTTTCAGCCCGGTATTGATGTGGGGATTGCCCTTAACATAAAGGCTTCATCATTTCATTCCAATGGATTGTACCATCTGACAGACGACCTCCCCCCCCTTAACCGTGACGAACTTTCTGGGCGGCTCGTTGATTGGCTGGAAAAATTCCCGATCATATCCATCGAAGCCCCCTTTTTAGACGATGATTTAGAAGGATTTAGCCAATTCACTTGGGCTGTCGGAAAGCGTATTCAGATTATCACGAACCATAATGATAAAGCCGCCCTAGATGTATTTAAAAAGATAACGGATCAAAAAGCAGGGAATGCTTTGAACTTAAAAATTGATTGTGCGGCCACTCTCAGCACAGCACTTGCCCTGCTCGATGCTGCAAAAGCCAATAGCTTTAGCGGGGTAATTTCTTCAGATACAGGGATTTTAGATCAAACTTTACCCATTCATTTAGCCGTTGGCTGGGGTATTAACCAAATAAAGTTTAGAACGTTCATTCACTCGCAAAGCATATCAAATTGGAACGAAGGCATTAGGATTGCAGAAGATATTTTTGAAGGTAACGGGAAAACAGGGTCTCTAAATGGCGCATTGCCTCCGAGCAACACTTTTCCATGGGCCTAGACTTGCGTGCCCCCTTCGCCACGTAAACGATTGACTAACACATCAATTATACGCCTTAAAACCTGATCACTCTCGCCCAGCTTATTAAGCCTCCCAATAAAACTTGATTGATCAATAATGCTAACTTGTCCACCTTCTGAAACGCGAGCTGAAGCAATCCGAAGCTGGTTATCTATCAATGACATTTCACCAATGATTTCGCCCCGTCCTAATTTAGCAAGAACTTCTTCCCGATTACCCAGTTTGCGATATATCTCAACAAAACTCGACATAATCAAATAGGCTTCAGAGCCATGATCACCCTCTTCAAAAATAATTTAGCCTTTTTCCATTTTTTTGTGAGATGTTTTGGCTACCACTTTAGTACGCCCTTCATTTTTCAGAGTAAATATTTCTGATTGTTTTTCTGTAATTTGAGGCTTTGCCATTAAAGCATTAAAAGTATCAGGCAATACCTTCCGCCATTCTTTAGGCAAACCTTTCGTGTCAACTTTAAGTTTTAATCCTTCAATAGCCTGTTTAATCTCAACATCACTTGAACGTTCAGGCATAAGCATCGACAAGGAGTTTATCTGGGTAATTATTCGCCCAAGCGCCGTTAACAATACATCACCATGGCGTTTCCCGATGTCAGATTGAAGCAACTCAAGAAGGTAGCCTATTCGGGCCGCACATTTGAATCATAGCATGATTGGCCGCAGCCGCGTCGGATTGCCCACCCAATAATTCAATGATTGCAGCCGGGCCTTCTAATATTTCAGAAAGAATTTCATCAACAGATTCAACGGATTCATCGCTCAAATCGCCATCA
>JAPKAX010000180.1 GCA_028825025.1 Rhodospirillales bacterium
TGACAGCAGTGGTGACATAGATTTTTATTTAATAAAATTTATGTTTAATATCAATGTTTTATGGATGTAAAGTGGCGGAGTGAGCGGGTTTCGAACCCGCTCAATTATTAATATCAATTTCTACCGTTGTTGATGGATCTTTAACTTCGAACATCGCTTCTTTAAAAGAGGGGGGGCTTAAAAAAACGGTAGCATTATTGGAAAACCCGTAATCCTCTAGGGGAATACCAAATAAGCCTTGGTCGAATTCATGGTTAAAATTTTCATCGTGATAGATTGCAGCAGCATATGCGCCTGGTGTTAAATCTTTAAATTTTAATCGGGCAACATTACCAAAAATAGGAGCTTTAGCTTCGTGTAAAACGCCTTCTTGGTATGGGAAGTGTTCTGCTGTGTTGTATATTGCAATATGGACATCGCCCTTTTGATTTTTAAGGCCAACAACCACAACCTCAAGCACGGCTGCAAAGCAGGTTGCCGATAGTAACGGAAGCGCTATTGCGACGAAAACAACGAGTATCCGAATCACAGGGGCTCCTAAGCCAGATTATATATTGTCGGAGTTTTAAACGGTGATGTTTAGGTAGTAGCCACGGGGCACATCGTCACGCAACGGTTCACTATGATTAAGAACTGAGTTCAGGCGGCGCAATCCCGTTTTCTCTTGATCGGATGGGTTCTGCTCAGTGGTCTTGGCACGGACTTGTATGTCCCGCGAAGAATCCCCCTGATACCCGGACGAGCGACTAACGCGCGGGGGTCTACCAGAGATCAAATTATTTAGGCTCGTATCCATACCGAATAACCTAGACAAAAAAATTAACAGAAACTGTACGATGAAATCATCGTTCAAATAACACCTTTAATATAATAAAGAAAAACTTAGCGGGGCGCAATCCTTTTAAAACAATTGTTTTCTGTTTAGTCTCAAGGTGTTATAACATTTCATAGATTAAAATAAGGATTGTAAGTGTGCCTAATTCGCGCAGCGAAACGACTAATCAGTACGGTCAAAATGTAGATATGGAACATAGTTTTCTGGATCTGCAACCCGGTGTGTTTTCTGATCGCATACATATGGGTGGTATGCGATTGTCGTCACGTATCAATATATACCTATTATTCAGTTTTTTTGCGATTCTTATTTTTGCAGGAATGTACGTGTATGTGGACCATCGGGTTGCTCAAACACTGACCCATTGGCGGACGTCACAAGACATTGCAGAATTGGTTGGGCGGATCGAAACTGGGATTGCAAAGATCAATGGTCAAGAAAAACAATTCTCAATAAATAAAGATTCTGCCGCTGCTGAAGCCTTTGATCTCGATATTATTGCTGTATCTTCTGCATTAGATAAGCTATATAAATTTCCGGAAAGTATGGCAATCCGTCAATCAATTGCGACGTTACGTGATGGACTTGTTCAATATGATGAACAATTTGTTGGTGTTGTGCGGGCTGAAAAAGCGCTTGGGATTGCGGATGCAACAGGCATCAGTGCTCGCCTACAAAAGACCACAAAAAATCTGAAAATCCGCTTTAGCCAAACCGGCCATTCTAATCTAAGTGATCAAATTGTCCGTATTAACCGCCAAGGTCGGGAAACGTTGTCGTCTGGAAGCCGCCAAGGTGTGGATGAGATTAGAAAACGCTATGGGACTTTACATGCGTTCCTTGGCGTGGCTGAGATTGCGGGTCGGATTAAAACCCAAATGACGGAACTTTTGAAAGCTCACGAGACAGATATGCTGATGCTTATTAATCAGCGATTTGCCTTAGATAGTGAGCAGGGACGGTTTAATGACTTGTTAGCTTATGTGGCCCCAAGCCTAGACTTGTTAGCAACTTTCTCGAAAAACCAAACAATTTTAGTGACCCACAATTTAGAAAAAATACAATCCTTTGCCCGTTATACAATTGCCGGCGGAAGTGCTGCTATATTAATGTGGTTGGTTTTTGTTGGGCTGCTTTTGATGCGCAGCATGGCGGGGGGCGTTCGCACTATTGCTGGAGCGGCGCAACGCATTGCTGCGGGAGAGCGAAATGTTTCGATTTCGGGGCGTGGGAATATTGATGCCGTTGGTCAGGTGGCGCGGGCTCTTGATAAATGGTGCGATGATGTCTCTGAGTTGGACCGTCTTCGCATGGAACTGGAACAGACAAACGAAAAATTAAACTCGTCAATTGCTCAATCGGACTTGCATGCCTTGACCGCAGTCGAATCTGCTAAGGCTTCATTTATGGCTGAGATTGCTTTGGAAGCGGAACATAGGGCATCCGCATCCGCTCCAGAATTGCCACCAGAATCACAGTTTGACCCTGATCCGTTGCCAGAAACGGATTCAGAGTATTTGGAAGAACAGGTCGCCGTCCCATCGACTGCTTATATGCACGGTGTAAATACATCTGTCCCCTCGCCTTTAATATCAAATGCGGGTATGGGGCCTATTTCGTCGGTTAGCCAACAATTGGCGCATTTTAGTGAATACGTGACCGAGGCTGCTGCTGATGTGGAACGGACGGAATATTTAGTTGCCTCTCTACAAGATGCTACCGGTCAAATTGAAAGCTTAAGCCATTTGGTTACATCTGTTCGCGACCAAACCAATTTGCTGGCCTTCCACACTAACTCTCAGGCACAACGCCCCAATGATCCTGAAAACTTAATTACATTCAATGATCCGGGTCGTCAAAATTTTGAGAATGGATTTTCTGAACAAGGGATGTTGCAACGTTTCGATGCAATTCGGGATGCAACCGAACGGGCGGAACGAACCGTGCAATCAATTCGAATTTCTATGCAAATGGTAACATCAACAGCTAATGAAATTGCCGCTACGGCTTCAAATCAAGCGTTAGAAGCGACGAATAAGCTCTTAACGCAATCGGAATATTTGCAATCGTTGTTGGACGACATCATTATAAAAATGTCGCCATCGCAACCGGCACAGACTGGCCCTTCAAAAGAGTATACAGATGAAAGCCGTGCATCTCAGTATCCATTTGGGCGCAACCCAAACAGAAAAGCTTAGCGCCCGCTTTTGGTATTTTGACGCTAGCGCGTCATTACCAAAATCATCCAGCCGTTGATGATGATTTTATTATACAAATGCAATCCTCGTGCCCGGTGAGCAGCAATAACCCGATTGCCATCGCGCTCTAACAATCCTGATAAAATTACAAATTGGCGGCGGGTTGGATCGTTTGATAAATGGCGGCTTATATCACCCGCCATTTGAACCAGCGGGTTTGCCAAAATATTACACAAAATTAAATCATACGGTGCATTGTTACGAACGAGCTCTGATGAATAACCCATGCCACAGGTGGCCCGAATTAGGCCTTTAAGGCCATTTTTATTGGCGTTGTCAATCGTCACACGGGTGGCTTCATCATCGATGTCGCTAGCAATAACTGGCCTGCGCCATGTTTTTGCAGCGGCCATGGCCAAAATTCCAGACCCACATCCCATATCTAATATATTTTTAAAACGAAACTGGCGGGCCAAATGTTCCATAGCGCGCAAACAGCCTTCTGTCGTTGCATGTTCGCCAGAGCCAAAGGCTGATCCTGAATCAAGTTCTAACTGGATCATGCCGCCCCGCGCTTTAGGATCAAGGTGGCTGCCGTGGATATAGTAGCGGCCAATTTGAATGGGCGGGAAATCCATTAAGTTTTCAGCAAGCCAATTTTTGGGTGGGACTAAATCAAAAATGATTTTTGGTGTTGAAATGCCACATTCAGCAGAAATCCGTTCCAGTTTGTTGGTAATGCCACTGGAATCGGGTTCCGTCGCGGTAAAGCCTTCGATCATCCATTCATTGGCTTTTTCATCTTCGAAGGAAGTCAACGCAAGGCAATACGGCTCAAGGGTGTCTTCAAATACTTCACGGTGGGCTTTGGGAACTCTGAAATCGATCCGCCATAAAAAGGTAGGCATGTTCATTTTATTATTTGGTCCGTTCTACGAAACTATCGACAACTTTTTTGGTTCCGGCTTTTTCAAATTCGACTTCTAGCTTATTGCCGTCGATTAACGTGATTTTGCCGTAGCCAAATTTTTGATGGAAAATGCGTTCACCAGTCTCAAACTTTAGGCCGCTTTCTAATGTGTCCGTTTGGTTATAAGAAATGGCATCGATTTGGCGTTGGGCACGTACTTTGCGCCGCGTTTGCCATGATGATTGCTGAAATCCATCGCTGTTATCAAAACCAAAAGAGGGTTCTGACGTACGCCCAGATCCGCCAAGGCCGGGGTTCGTCTCATGGCTGATGTGGTCGGTTGGTAATTCGTCAATAAAGCGCGATGGATAAGCGCTTTGCCATTTGCCATAGATTCTGCGGTTCGAAGCATAAAGAATGGTGGCGCGTTTTCGGGCGCGGGTAATGCCGACATAGGCCAAGCGGCGTTCTTCTTCTAAGCCCGATGCGCCGCTGTCGTCTAATGAGCGCTGATGGGGGAAAAGCCCATCTTCCCATCCGGGTAAAAAGACGCTTTCAAACTCCAAACCTTTGGCACCATGCAAAGTCATCATGGTCACTTTATCTAGATCTTTGGAATCTTCATTTTCCATGACCAAGCTAACGTGTTCCAAAAACCCACCGATGTTTTCAAACTCTTCCAAAGCAGCGACCATTTCTTTTAAATTATCAAGTCGCCCCGGTGCCTCTGGCGCTTTATGGTCACGCCACATTTGGGTGTAGCCGCTTTCGTCCAAAATTGTGCTGACCAGTTCTGGATGATGCATAACGGTCAACAATCCCCGCCACCGATCAAAACCAGCCATTAAATTGATAAGCGTTGTTTTCAGCTTGGGCCGAAACTCGTCAGTCTCGACCAATCTTAAAACAGCACGCGTCAGTGAAATCCGCTCGGACCGGGCAAAATGATGAATGGTTTGCATGGCAGCGGGGCCAATGCCGCGTTTGGGGAGATTGACAATGCGCTCGAACGCTAAATCATCATCGGGTTGAAAAATAACGCGCAGGTAAGCAATGGCGTCGCGGATTTCTTGGCGCTCATAAAACCGTGCACCGCCAATAATCCGGTACGGTATGCCCAGCGTAATCATGCGTTCCTCAAATTCGCGGGTTTGGAAACTGGCACGAACTAAAATCGCGATTTCGTTTAGCTTCTGTTTTTTATGCTGCAAGACTTCAATGGCATCGCCAACGACGCGGGCTTCTTCTTCGCCGTCCCAAACACCCCGAACCAAAACCTTTTCGCCTTCGTTGGTCTCTGTCCAAAGAGTTTTGCCTAGCCGGTCTTCGTTATGGGCGATCAAGCTGGATGCGGTTGCCAAAATATGCGGGGTGGATCTGTAGTTACGTTCTAGCCGGACCGTAGCTGAACCCGGAAAATCTTCTTCGAAGCGCAAAATGTTGCCAACTTCAGCACCCCGCCATGAATAGATAGATTGATCATCATCCCCAACGCAACAAATGTTGCGGTGCTTTTGTGCAAGTAATCGTAGCCATAAATATTGGGCAACATTGGTGTCTTGGTATTCGTCAACCAAGACGTAGCGAAATTGATTTTGGTACTCGGCCAAGATTTCGGTGTGATCTTGAAAGAGCTTTAAACACAATAGCAATAAGTCGCCAAAGTCGGCAGCATTTATGGCCAATAACCGCTGTTGGTATTCCTTATATAATGAAAGCACCCGGCCCTCATCAGCGTCGCCACCTTCTGTTGGGGTGACTTTGTCGGGCATTAATCCACGGTCTTTCCAGCGTTGGATGGTTCCTGCAATAACCCGGGGTGGCCAGCGCTTCTCATCAATTTCATGAATATCAATTAGCTGTTTGATGAGGCGGATTTGGTCGTCTGTATCTAAAATCGTGAAGTTGGATTTAAGCCCAGCTGCTTCCGCATGGCGGCGCAAAATACGCGCGCCAATGGCATGGAAGGTGCCAACCCACATGCTTTCAATGGGGCGTTTGATCAAATCCGCTACCCGTTCCTGCATTTCCCGGGCGGCTTTGTTTGTAAACGTAACAGCCAAAATTTCCCATGGGCGGGATTTCCCTTGAAGTATAATATGTCCCATACGAGTTGTCAGAACGCGGGTTTTTCCAGTTCCAGCGCCAGCCAAAACTAATAAGGGCCCATCAATGGTTTCGACGGCTTTCAATTGTGTTTCGTTTAATTTGTCTAAATAGCGCCCGGAATCTGATATGGGTTCCGGCGCGCGCATGGGGGCTGCTGGGTGGGGCTCTTGCTCGGGTTCAACTGATGCTGATAAATCAAAAGGATCGGACATAAGGCGTTATATAGCACGCTCCGTCGTAAGAACCATCATGAGATACAATTTAATGAGTGATGATTTAAAATATTTGCCTCCAAATCCCACTATTTGCGCGTAACACTAGCATATAGCTGTTTGAAATGGAGGCGATAGGCTGAATTTTTGCCTTCCAAAGCGCTTAAGGGAGGTTGTTCGCCATAGAAACGACCTTTATAGGATCGCCTAATATAAAGTGAGGCGTAGTGGTGCCATGATCGGTTCCTTTGGATAAATTTTCTTTGGTAGGGCAGCCAAATTCGCCATAGGTCATAATTATTACCTGATCCCAACACCCATGTTTCTTCATCGCTGCACACCTTCTAATACTTTGTTAACGGGGGTGGCATAATTTTGGGGAGTAAGCGCATCGATTTCCGCCGGTCGCGGCATCCCTAAAACCGTCCGGGCGAGCAAGTGGCCTGCT
>JAPKAX010000181.1 GCA_028825025.1 Rhodospirillales bacterium
GATGCACAATAGGGGCAGAAGATTTGTTCAAGCATTAAAGTTCTCCCGACCCAAAGAAGATTGATTTATCTGTTTTCATCAGTCTGCTCTCCCTATTGACCGCTTTGGATGTAGCCTACAACAGAAATGATGGCGTGGGTAGTAGGTGAAGAGTTATGCTGACAACCAACAGGGACGCAGATCTACCATATTACCCGCATTAACTCTGTGAACCTACTATGGGCAATAAAACGGTAATTGATACTTAAATGTCTGTATACAAGTACCTAAACTATCAATAACCACTCTCTAATAGGCCCCACTCATTACTGATACTTTTCTACTAGTAAACAGTCATAGCACTTCACATGCGAAGGCTTCATAGGTGATCAGGCCCTGCAGGAATGACAGTGCCCTGCCTACCCTGTCACAGAGCAGTCACAAATGGTCACAAGAATGCTAGGGATTACACACATTTGGGTGTATACTAGAATCTCATTACAGAGTTGAATCTAAAGGGAAAAAATGGTGCCCGAAGGTGGATTTGAACCACCGACACACGGATTTTCAATCCGTTGCTCTACCAACTGAGCTATTCGGGCAACATATTCAAGTCGTTTTGTCAGAGAGGCCAAAAAAGACACCCTGATATCATCGACAAAACAGCTTATAAAAGATAAATTCGGAGCTGTCTAGCACCCGAAACGGCGTTTGGTCAGATTTATTATTCTTCGTCGTAAACGCCGTCTTCATTACTAATATTCTCATCGCCAGGGATGCGATAATCTTCATTCAACCAACGGCCTAAGTCCACATCTGCGCAGCGTTTTGTGCAAAAGGGGCGAAATTCGAGCGTCGCGCGTTTCCGACAATTAGGACATTTTTGCCCCAATAGCGGTACCGCTGATTTTCCCTTGGTCTCGGTCATGATTTCTTTTTTGGAGATTCCACAACTTGAAATGATTCGTCGCCAAAATTGGCTTCGACTTTATATTTAACGGCAAAGCCGTTTTCTTTTTCCATCGCTTTAACCGTATCGGCCAACGCGCCTTTTAAAACGGCGATCACGTCAGGTGCTGCTTCAATTTTATACCCGGCAGCAGAATTAGCTTGAGCTTCAGCCAAAACGCCACGCAAAGCTTCTAAACCAACTGTTTCGGGTGATTTCCGGGCAATCGCAATATTTCCTGAAATAATTTCAGATAACGATGGGCCTTTGCGGCGGCGGGTCATTTCCAACAAGCCAAGCTTGGTAAAGCCAACAACATGAGGGCGCAAGGGGTCGTCGCCTACAGAGCGGCGCAATTTGCGGTATACAGCATCTTGATTTTCGCGCCGGCGCATTGAAACGAAGTCAACGACCAAAAGACCACTTAAATTCCGCAAGCGAATCTGATGAGCAATTTCAACGGCGGCTTCTTCGTTGGTCATCAATGCCGTTTGCTCACGTCCGCCGTTTGATGCGCTGCCTGTATTAACGTCGATTGCCGTCAAGGCTGGGGTTTCACTGATAATGATTGAGCCGCCAGCCGGCAATGCAACAACTGGGTTCAGCGCCGCATCAACCATTTCCTCAACGCCCAAGGTTGCGAACAAAGCGCCTTTTTCTTCAGGAGCGGTAATCGCTTCTTCAAGATCAGGCATTTCGTCGCCAGAGAATTTTTTCAATTCGCCCAACAAACTGGCTTCATCACAAATAATGCTTTCTAAGTCCGTTCCGCCAAAGTCACGAAGGATTGCAAAGGGGGGGGATAGTTCTTTTTCGACGCATTCCGGTGGTGTTGCTTTTTCTTGGCGTTTTTGAATTTCACCCCAACGCTCAATAATCCGCTTCACGCCATCTTCTAAATCTTCATGCTCAGCTTCCGCTGCAACGGTACGCAAAACAAACGCGCCTTCTGTGCCTTCTGGAATAACTTTAGCCATGATATCGTTTAAGCGCTGACGTTCGTCATCACCGGTAATTTTACGTGACAAAGTAATACCGCTTTGACCGGGAGCAAAAATCATATCACGTCCGGTTAATGTGACCCGACCGGTCAACTTAGCGCCTTTATCTTCTTCAGGATCCCGCAAGACCTGAACTAAAATAGCGTCACCTTCGGCGATATAGTTAGCAATGCGGTCATCGCGTTGCTGGTCACCTAAGGGGCGCAGATCAGCAACAGACAAGAATCCAGCCCGTTCCTCACCAATTTCAACGAAAGCCGCCTGAAGGCCGTCTAAAACAGCCGTAACACGGCCTTGATAAATATTTCCAACAAGGCTTTCTTTACCATCGCGTGAAATAATCAGATCAGAAAGTCGGTCATTTTCTATAATTGCAATACGAGTCTCGCCCGGTGCCCGGTTAATGTATATACGCTCAGCAGCCATTTTGATTTTTTCCTTTTGAGTAACCCAACCCCGTCAGCAACGACTGGGTTTCATATAAGGGTAGCCCCACCACATTTGGGT
Organism: Rhodospirillales bacterium; assembly: GCA_028825025.1. Lineage (GTDB taxonomy): Bacteria > Pseudomonadota > Alphaproteobacteria > Rhodospirillales > Casp-alpha2 > JABMNT01. Next base: position 2,437 of record JAPKAX010000181.1, read on the forward strand.
ACGACCCGTTAATCCGCTTCACGAATACGGACGCTAATCCTTGAATAGCATATGCGCCAGCTTTGCCGTGCCATTCACCTGTTTTAATATAGTTTTGTATTTCCGTTTTATTCAACTTCTTAAAGTGTACTATAGTCATTACCACCCGAGAAACTTTTTTACCACCCGGTGCAACCAAACAGATGCCACCGTAAACCCGATGAGATCTTCCGGAAAGCAGTTGAAGAAACTTTTGTGCTTCTTCTTCGGATTCTGCCTTTGCCAAAGATCTGCGTCCACAAGCGACGACCGTATCAGCCGCCAAAACAAAATCAGCCGGAAATTCAGCCGAAATATGAGATGCTTTCGCATCAGCTAAACGGCTTGCCAGTTGACGTGGCGATTCATCCTTTAAGGGGTTTTCGCAAACGTCAGCAGGTAGCACTCGGTCAGGCACCAAGCCAATTTGAGCGAGTAATTCCAAGCGCCGAGGCGAAGCCGAGGCAAGGATTAGACGGTCAGTCATGGACGTCGCGCCCCGTATTGATTATTTGAATCGGAAAGTGATTCGGCCCTTGGACAAATCGTAGGGCGTCATTTCTACATTCACCTTATCACCAGCCAACACCCGAATACGGTGCTTGCGCATTTTTCCGGCGGTGTGGGCAAGAATCTCGTGATCATTGTCCAAGATAACGCGAAACATAGCGTTTGGAAGCAATTCGGTTACGGTTCCGCTAAATTCTAATAGTTCTTCTTTGGCCATCGGGCCCTCATACTTGTTAATTCGAGCACATAAAGCGCGCCTAACCCCTTCTAGGTCAAGGTTTTTCTTATCTATCGTTGAATTTTTCTCAGAGTTCTGGGCTTTTTAAATTAAATTTAAGATAAACCGGAGCGCATAGCTACTTTCGCGAGCATGACTTTCAGACAATATCAATGAGTTAGGGCGTTTACTGCGATCAAAAAATCACTGGAAATGTATTAAGTATCTATAGCGCTGGTAATCGGGAATCGGGCCTTGATTCGGATCATTAATTCATCGCGGACCTTACGATAGGCATCTAATTTAACTTCTCGGTCTTCCGATTCGATAATCGACGGATCAAAGGTGTTCCAAAACTCAATTTCCACCGCCATCGCTCGGGTCATTTCAACGGCCCTGTGCTGAGCCTGAGGTGATAAGGGGATAACAATATCGAAATTATCGTCTTCCAGGTCATCAAAGGTTTTGGAGTTATGACGTGTTAAATCAATGCCAATTTCATCCATAACGGCAACGGCAAAACCATCGATATAACCTGTGTGGACCCCAACAGAATCTACGAAAACCCGGTGGCCATGTAAAAACTTCATAATGGCTTCTGCCATTGGCGATCGAACAGAGTTCATCGTACATGCAAACAGGACGGCAGATGGCAAGTCGCTCATCTGATCAACCCTTAATATGGAGAACGCAAATAAGGGTGAATAAGCGCCGGGCTGTGTGGTGATCAACCTCAACATGCTCTGCTAAGCGCTCTTTTAAGACTTCGGCCCCTTCATTATGTAATCCACGCCGTCCCATATCGATGGTTTCAATTTGCGACGGTGTTTTTGTTTTAATTGCTTCAAAGTAAGTTTGACAAACCATAAAGTAGTCACGAATAATGCGGCGGAAGGACTTAGCTGGAACACGTAAGCTTAGAAGCTCAGCATCGTTCACATCACGCACATCGAAAATCAAACGTCCCTCAACATTCGACAAATGCAAATGAAAGGGGCCGAGCTGGCCTGCGATAGGAGAGAAAAAATTTTCTTCTAATAAGTCATAAATAGCAACTTTGCGCTCATGCTCAACCTGCGGACTGCAGCGCGCATTTGTTTTTTCATCTAAAACGATGTGAGCAATGCGTTGGTTTTCCATAACATTGCTCCTTATCGGTTATTTATTCATTCGAATAGAAACAGATAACCCATGAGCTGCAAGCCCTTCGGCATTGGCTAATGTAACAACTTGAGGCCCAACAACGTTCATTGAGGCAGCATCACCTTCGATCATAGAAGTGCGCTTCATAAAATCAAGGACGCCTAATCCGGATGAAAACCTAGCGGACCGGGCCGTTGGCAACACATGGTTGGGGCCGGCTAAATAATCACCCAAGGCTTCAGGAACGTAGCGCCCCATGAATATTGCCCCTGCATTATGCACAAGTTCGCCTAATTTGCGCGCATTATCGGTTGCGATTTCCAAGTGCTCTGGAGCTATTCGGTCGATCAGTGGAATCGCCTCAAATAAAGTTTGGACTGTGATCACGGCTCCAAAATCTTGCCAGCTTTTGCGCGCTGTTTCGGCCCGCGGCAAAGTTTTCAAATGACCTTCAACGGCGTCTATAACCCGGTCTGCAAATTCTGCATCATCGGTAATCAGAATAGATTGGGCCGCCGTGTCATGCTCAGCTTGGCTCAAAATATCAGCTGCAATCCATGCGGGGTCATTCAAGCCATCAGCCAGAATCAAAATTTCTGAGGGACCCGCGATCATATCAATGCCGACGGTTCCAAACACTTGGCGCTTTGCTGCTGCAACAAAAGCATTTCCAGGGCCAACTATTTTATCGACCTGCTTAATGCTTTCAGTGCCATAAGCCAAAGCGGCAACGGCTTGTGCGCCCCCTACCCGGTAAATTTCCGTCACGCCTGCAATATCAGCGGCGGCCAACACCAGCGGGTTCATCACTCCATCCGGTGTCGGAACAACCATCACAATCCGCTCAACACCCGCCACTTTGGCTGGTATTGCGTTCATCAAGACAGACGACGGATAAGCAGCAGTGCCGCCCGGCACATAAAGGCCTGCGTTTTGAACTGCAGTCCATTTGTAGCCCAAACGCAGCCCAGCATCGTCTGTATAATCTAAATCTTTAGGTTTTTGGCGGGCATGAAAATCCATAATCCGCGTTGCTGCCAGCTCCAAAGCACTTAAGGTTTCAGCTTCACAAGCGTGGCGCGCGGCTTGAATTTCTTCAGCACTAATGCGCACTGTTTCAGCCGACAATACAAAGCGATCAAACTTTTCCGTTAACTCGAACAAGGCCTGATCACCGCGTAATTTAACATCAGCAACAATTTCAGATACAATGTCGTTCACATCAGTATCTTGTTCTCGTTTTTGTGTTAGCAGCCCGGCAAATTCTTGTTCAAAATTGGGACTTGTTGCATCAAGCTGCAAGGGCATCAACGGCCTCCCCAAACTTATTAATCCAGCAACCAACTTCTTCGGGGTGGGTTTTCCATGCAGCACGGTTGATGCAGAGCCTGGATGTAATATCGCAAATCCGCTCGACCTCTACCAAACCATTAGCCCGCAACGTGTCACCAGATGAAACCAAATCAACAATCCGGCGGCTTAAACCCAATTGAGTAGCCAGCTCCATAGCCCCACTTAGCTTAATGCATTCCGCCTGAACGCCACGCGCGGCAAAATGTTTGCTGGCCAAATTTGGGTATTTGGTTGCGACACGAACGGAGCTCCATGTTGAAGGATCATCTTCATCGCTTAGGTCTACGGGTTCTGCAACTGATAAACGGCATGAAGCAACACCCAAGTCCAAAGGAGAATAAATTTCGGAATAATCGAATTCCAACAACACGTCATTGCCCGCAACTCCCATATGAGCAGCACCAAAGGCCACAAACGTTGCAACATCAAAAGCCCGAACACGGATAATGTCCAATTCAGGAATGTTTGTTGTGAAGCGCAATTGCCGCGCACTTTCATCATCAAAAGCCGGTTCAGGCTCTATCCCAGCATGGCGAACCAATGGCATAACTTCTTTTAAAATGCGCCCTTTGGGTAATGCCAATACAAATTTTTCGTTCCATAACACCTTCAGTTCTCCTTCAAGACGACTTTTCGTTGCATTCATATCGGTTTTTATCCTGCAAAACCAGCTTACAAACGCCTTGTTCTCCTTCAAATTCAAGGATTAAATCTTTTGCATCCACTTGCGTTCCGCACCCGCCACTACCCACGCAATAATTTCCGATTGTTCGACACAAATTGCTGTTTCCATTTTCATGGCTTCAATGGTGACTAACAAATCTCCAGCCTCGACGTGCTTGCCTTGCGTTACAGCAATAGATGCGATCATTCTCGGCATTGGCGCAGGCACAAGGTTGGGGTTCGCTTCATCTGCTTTTGGATGTTTTTCAATGTTTGCCACCATGTGTT
>JAPKAX010000182.1 GCA_028825025.1 Rhodospirillales bacterium
CGGTGTGGGCCGGTGGGGCAAGGCGGCAATGGCGGGCATGCTCATAACGATCAATTGGCTATTGAATTACAGATAGATGGCGTTGACTGGATTGTCGACCCCGGCACCTATACGTATACAGCAGACACCAAAACCCGCGATCTATATCGCTCGCACTTGGCCCACGCGACGCCCCGGTTCCGCACCAAAGAACCATCACGCCTCGATTTAGGCCTGTTCCGGCTGGAAGATAACGCCAAGGCTCAGTGCCTCGAATTCAATGAGCACGAATTTATGGGTGTTCATTATGGCTACAAAGCCCCCACCTATCGTCAAATCACTTTGCATAGCACGCACATCGAAATCATCGATAGCATGGGGGGGCCTTCCCCAACGGATGCCTCTCCACAAACTACAACCGTCACAACAGCCGATGAATTACGCAACCACTATGGTTTAACGGTTCCGTTTTCACCGGGATACGGGTCACAAACTTAAAGTCACTTTAAACAGGCTTGCAAACTCAGCTTAATCCGTTATTTTTTTGTAACCGTTATAAACCGTCAAATCCTTGAGCGCCCACATGCGCAAAATCAGCCACGATAATGCGATTAACATTCCCCCAAGCACACCAATAAACAATACAATTAAAGTTGGTTTCAAATTTATAAAGCCATAAAAACTAGCCAGGATTATTTGTGCGATCCAACTTGGCGCCGATGCGAATAAGAACCATTGCCGCCAAGCCTATGGGAATAAGCTCCATGATATGAAATAATGGGTGCAGCAGCTTCCTGAAAGCTGTCAACAATGCGCGAAGCCATATAAGGGACAAACGACGGCCCTGTTGGATACGCTGGAAAACCGGCCGTGGGGACAAGTATTCCAGATCGCGCAAATAAATTGGTTTCCAGTTAATATCTAGGCACCAATAACCAATGGGAAAATTCGTCTCATTGCGACGATGCCATAGCTGAAATCAGCAAGAATAAAAAAGCGTTCATGACAACGATCTTGCCCGTTCCAGCTGGCAATAACTTTATCTGGCCTATATGATGATTCAGTTATGCGCTTGAGTGTTGAATGTGCGTCAAAAAATACTATTTGGCGTAATAATTAAATTAGGAACGTGCTTATGAATGTCGGTAAATTTTTCGATGACGAATTTAGTGAACATGATATAATTGTTGCGGCCACACGTGACGTCCTCAGAGAACCCTTCAAAAAATTGTTAACTGCCTGTGTTAAATCCATTCAAGCCGGTGGCAAAATTGTCTTTTTTGGCAACGGTGGGAGTGCCTCGGATGCTCAGCATCTAGCCACAGAATTAACCATCCGGTACAAAGAAAACCGTGTGCCTATTGCCGCAATCGCTCTAACCACAGACACTTCTGCCTTAACGGCAACGGGGAATGATTTAGGTTTTGATCAGCTCTTTGCGCGTCAGGTTACCGCGATCTGCAAACCGGAAGACATTATAATCGGCATCTCGACTTCGGGTAATTCAGAAAATGTCATCAAAGGTCTTCAAGCCGCAAAAGCCTTGGGCTGTGTAGCTGCGGGCTTCGGCGGTAAAGACGGCGGCCCCATGCGAGCAATAGCCGACCCCTTCCTCATCGTGCCATCAACGACTACATCCCGAATTCAAGAAATGCATATCATCATCGGTCATATGTTATGTGGCGCCCTAGAATTGGAATTGGAATTGGTATAAGTGAACTGTCAACGTTAATGTAAAAAGGGTACCAATTAGCTTGGAGCTACCCTGGTTGTAGCGATGCTTCAGATGAATTGATCGCTCCAGCCCTTTTTTAAAATGTGGGGTATTTTACCAGTGAACTTGGCACCTTTTCCCCTGATGATAAGGAATGTAAATTCCGTAATAATATTGCTCCACAGAAGTGGCCAAATATTCTGATCGTAGTGATGCGAAATACCGATAGTGTAAAGCCTTCCGTCATGCGGAGGGCCCGGCGGATAAAGAAGGACACGGGCCCTTCATTGTAAATAGCAACTTCGGTTAGTCATATTGCATATTATTGATTTCCAAGTAAATTGTTTAATTAGTAAGCGATGCAGCAATCACACATAACTAATTTGCGCGTCAAAGTTCCAAGGCAGGAGTTGTTCGATCTGGCTTTGTTTGTATCCAGCAACGATGGCTTGCAGAGTTGCCTTTAAATAGGCATGTGACTCAATCTTATTAAATTTTGCCGTTTATGCCGAACCCTGAACTATGCCGAATGGGATAGATTCCTCCAATGTTTTTCGTAACATGAGTGTGTTTTATTCGGCATAGTGTACCTTCTTTTTTTTCCCACTAAAGCAGGAGAAAAAGATGACTACAGCAGAGTATTTGAACACAAGCAGACTTTCCGACGACTTAAGGATAAACCTTATGGATAGTATGTTGGGTCGGTAATAGTGAATTGACATTTTGGGCTGTGAAAACGATAGTGGTAACAAATACACACTAGGATGATTATGGCGTTACCGAATTTAGAATCCATTAAAATTGTGATTGTCGGCCTTGGTTATGTGGGGCTTCCTTTGGCAACGCGCTTGTCTGACCATTTTGATATCGTTGGCTTTGATGTTGATGTGTTACGCATATCACAATTGCAATCGGGCTACGATCGAACCGGTGAATGCACTAAAGCTGAGATGGATACAGCAGATCTAACCCTGACGTCTGACCCGGCTCAAATTAAAGACGCTGATGTTTATATCGTTACCGTTCCGACACCTGTAGATGCAGACAACAAACCGGACTTAGGTGCTGTTTTATCGGCGTCTGAAGTGGTTGGTAGTCGTTTAAAGAAAAATGCAATTGTTGTTTTTGAAAGTACCGTTTATCCGGGAGTCACGGAAACGATTTGCGGCCCTGCGTTGGAACAAGCTTCGGGCTTGATTTCTGGTAAAGATTTTTATTTAGGCTATTCGCCGGAACGTATTAATCCGGGTGATAAAGTTCACACAGTAGATAAAATCACTAAAGTTGTTGCCGGACAAACGCCTAAAGTTGCGATGTTCCTGATGGGGCTTTATGGCAAGCTGACCAATGGAAACGTGTTTTTAGCGAAGGACATCAAAACCGCCGAAGCCGCCAAAGTTATTGAAAACGCCCAGCGCGATATCAACATTGCTTTTGTCAACGAAGTGTCGATGATTTTCAGTCAAATGGGCATCCAAACCCAAGATGTATTGGAAGCGGCGGGCACTAAGTGGAATTTCTTGAACTTCACGCCGGGTTTGGTTGGCGGCCATTGCATTGGGGTTGACCCCTACTATTTGGCCCATGCCGCCCGAGAATTGGGCCATCACCCGGAAGTCATTTTGGCCGGGCGGAAAATTAATGATGATATGGCAACATTCTTAGCCCGCCAAATTGATCAGCAACTTCAAAAAACGCAATTGGGAACGAAGCCAGCCCGACTTTTGGTTCTGGGTTTAACCTTTAAAGAAAACGTTCCGGACCTCAGGAATTCAAAAGCTGCCGATTTGATTGCGGCACTTAAAGGTTTAGGCCATAGGGTTGATATCCACGATTCCTTAGCAGACCGGGGTGAGGCGAAAGCCTTTTACGGATTTGAGTTGCTTGAGAGTTTAGATCAAGCAAAGAAATATGATGGCGTGGTTGGTGTTGTTCCCCATACGCCGTATTTGGCTTTTGATGCAGCCGAAATCGCCCGCATTCTAAAAGTTGGTGGCGTTTTGGCAGATTTAAAAGGCATGTGGCGGGGGCTTGAATTGCCCGATGAATTTGCCCGTTGGGAACTATAACCTGCTCCCTTAATTTTTCTCAGCAAACCGCCATTTTATAACCGTTTCTGGGCCATTATGATTGGCGGCTAAGACGATTTGTTGGGCTTGCCTGCGAACTCCGTGATCGAAATAGAGGCTGGGCTCCAGCGTTATATTGGCATTTGAAGCGCGGAAGCGCCAACCCGCTGATTTACCAAATTTCAGTAAAACTGAATTTCCAGCTTCAACCAATGAAGCCTGAACGTGAGGGTGCAAATGAAAACTAATTGATGCATTTGTCCCCGTTTTCCCACTTAACATATCTTCACCGCGCAGCTCGTTTCCATTTGCGGATAAAAATAAAGTGCGTTTATGGATCAGGCCAAAGGGGGCTTAGTACCCGTTATGAGCCGCTTCAACGTGTGTGGTTTTATCGACCTCGCGGCGTAGGGCTTCCACCCGTTCAGCAACCCGTGGGCCAAACCCACCGACCTCCTAATTTGGCTCGAATTCATATTAGCTAGGGTCAGTGTAGAATGAGCCGCAGTCCCCCGAAAGGCCGACATCATTTTTTGATGCCCGCTCTTTGGCACACCACAATTAACAACAAGTCGCTGTTTAGAGATGCTTAGTTCGAACGATAATGTGCCCGCACACCCCATCGTCGGGGTTGGATTGTTGGGCGGTGCGCCGACGTCCATAATCAAAATTGTTCGGCGCGAGGTTAGGCGCTGAAACCCGGTATGGGGCGAATTGGTAACCGCCCGCCCCTTTGCCTCAGATGCTTTTAAGGCTGCATCGATGCGCACAGGGTCTGATTGAGCAGCGCCATTGAAGCACGCCAATTGCCCATCTCCCAATAAAAACCCCCGGAGCATCGGCGTCATTTTATCGATGCTCGCTTGCAGCCAAATGGGAGGATTGATGGATCGGCTCAAAAGTGCTCGGCGGATATCAAGTAAATGAATAAGGGCGTTTAAGTGAGTTTCTGGATTCCTAGAGGTGTGACCGCCATCGGGCAAAACCTCAGCATCAATAGCGATTTGTAGTTTGTAAATGCCCTGTTGCAGCCATTTTGTTCGGCCCGGAAGTGCTAGACCATAAAATATAATTGCTTTCTGAATACCAAAGCCTTGATCCATCGGGACCTTAAGGTGAAGGGCGAACAGCAAATGCGCTGATTGTTCTGTGACAGATGTGGCAAAAGCGTGCTGAAAGGCATGGCTTGCATCTTTTAGTAAAAAATCAGATGCCACTATCCACGCGCATATGCGGTTTGATAGCACATCCAAGCTCCAAGCGTCGGATGACCAGTAGCCTCGACTGGCAATCCATTCTGCGGTGATTTCGCGAGCGATTTGGGCTGATGTATCTAAATTACCCGCTTGAAGGTCGCACAACCAATCGAAAGCATCGTTAGAATTTTTGGCGGATTGAATGGTCTCCAGCAGTTTATCGAGTTGGATCGACTGGCCGCGTTTGGCATCGCCGGGAAAGGCTGTAGGTAGAGCTTCGGGCAATGCTGGTTTTTGACGCCTTAAAACCCACGCATAAAAGGCTGACTTAAAAAGCACATTTCTGAGCATCGCTTTAAACAGGGGTGGGGGAAATTTAACCATGATTCTATTGAAACCATGTGGGGCGTAAAATGGAACTAATTACACTGTAACAGAGCTGCGAAAAAGCCGTCTTGTCCACCCAATTCAGGTTGATCAGATGGTAAACAGCGAAGTTCTTCAAGCAATTTTACAGAGCTATTGCGCCCAAGTAGGGCGCTGATTTGATCGGTGCCTTCTTCGGCTTGCAAAGAGCACGTGGCAAACAAAACCAATCCACCGGGGATAACCATATCAATGGCGGCATCCAATAGCCGGGTTTGTAAATTTGCTAAACGGGCAACGTCGGCATCGGATTTTAACCATGAAATTTCAGGGTGTTTGCGAATGGTTCCTGTTGCGGAACAAGGAGCATCTAGCAAAACGGCATTGGCTTTTTGATCTGGGCGCCATTCAACCGCATCGGCGGTAATGACATCAGCACTTAGTTGAAGTCGCTCCAAATTTTCATTTAATCGGTTTAAACGCGCTTCGGAACGATCAACGGCGGTAACGGTTGCGCCTGCATTAACTAAATAAGCGGTTTTTCCGCCGGGGGCTGCACATAAATCAATGACATGCTTGCCCGCAACATTACCCAACAATTGAACAGCTGCGCGGGCAGCGGTATCTTGAACCCACCATTCACCCGCCTCAAAACCTTCCAAATCAGGAACATTCCGTACTTTGTTCAAACGAACAGTGCCATTGGGCAAGGCCGCTCCGTTCAACTTTTCAGCCCAGACTTCAGGGTCTGATTTAACTGATAAATCGAGCGGTGCCACTTCTAAATGGGCCAAGGCAATAGCGCGGGCGGTGTCTTCGCCGTAAGCTTTTCGCCAACTGTACCAAAGCCAATCGGGTGCGTTTAATTTACTTTCGTCTTGCGCGCTAATTAATTCAGCGCGTTCGCGGCCCAAACGGCGCAAAACGGCATTTACCAATTTTTTTGCGTGGGCTTGCCCGGTTTGTCCGGCCAGCCCAACACTGGAAGAGACGGCGGCATGATCTGCGGTCTCTAAAAACAACAGCTGACAAATCCCTAAGCGCAAAATGTCGTGGCTGCGGTGCGAACCTTTAGCTAATGGTTTTTCTAGGCAATGACTAATCAGCGCGTCAATTTGGCCCAACCGACGAAGCGTTGTTGAGACTAGGTTTCGTGCAAAGGCACGGTCGCGTGGATTAAGCCTGGTAAAGCTTTCCACAGATTCTAGCATATCCTCGAGCGGGTGTTTTCGCCGCAACACGGCTTCCAACAATTCGAGCGCGCCCATGCGGGCATCTTGTCCTTCAATT
>JAPKAX010000183.1 GCA_028825025.1 Rhodospirillales bacterium
ATCTAGGAATTACGAGCATGATTGAAAACACACTCCCTATAGACCCCGACAAAGACGCCGAACTGAAAGCCCCTATTAGGCGGCTGAAATGGGCGTTGATTGTTATTTTTGCTCTGGCGGCTCTATCGCTTGTGTACAGTGGTTGGTGGCTTATTGTCGCATCGAAATTTGAAAAAAGCGTCGATATTTGGATCGAGCAGCAACGTGATCAAGGTATTTTAATCACTTATAAAAAACGCTCCCGAACGGGTTTCCCTTATTCTGTTCAGCTAACTGTATTGGCCCCTCATCTTGAAAAACCAAATCAAATTGGGGGGTCGTGGTCTAGCGAAACTTTGAAGCTATCTTTAAAGCCGTGGGCGTTTAATACATTAGAGTTTGATTTATCAGGCCAGCACCAATGGAAATTGAACAAACAAACGGGCGTACAAACCTTTGAAGGGAACGCTGAAAAATGGCGCGGAATTGTAGTGCTAAAGGGTAGCGTTGTTGATCAAGCAATTGTTAGTTTATTCGATTTTGAAATCAATGACTTGAGTGCAAATGATACGTTTCAAATCACAGAAACCGAAATCTCCTTACGCGATATTTCAAGTGATGTTCTTTCTTTTAAAATCAGAATTCGCGATATGGAAATGCCTGAAAGGGTGCAATCGCCTTTAGGGCGCAATGTGCGCCATATAGACGCAAAAGGAGACGTGACGGGGCGGTTTCAGATGGGGCGTTGGTCTGATGTGTTGGCGTCATGGCGTGACGGGGGTGGGACGGTAGACTTCAAATCGCTTGATATAGATTACCCACCCCTTCGGATTCGGGGTGATGGAACCTTGGCCCTTGATTCCCAAATGCAGCCGGTCGGCGCTTTTGCGGTTAAAGCAGGCGGTGTATTTGCGACGATTGATGCTTTGTATAATAAAGGGCTTATCCCCATAGGGACGTCGTTCGCAACTAAAATCGCCTTGGGTGTGTTGTCTAAAAAATCAGAGGATGGGAAAAACTCGTATTTAGACATGTCGTTGACGTTACAAGACAGAACTTTTTATGCGGGAACACTTAAGCTGTTAAAGCTCGCCCCTACCCGGTGGTGACGTTAATCGACGAGGCATAAAACCTTTGCAACCCGCAAGCTGGTAATCAATTTGTGGGCAATTTTTGGATACCCATCTGGCGATAATGAAAATTCAAATCTTTCAGCTGATGATGTGGGGATATGTGTTGAAGTCATTTGAAAAAAGTTCTGAATGGTTTCTGGTTTTGCCGTCATAATACGGCCTCGGCGTCGAGATTCGGCCTGAACAATGCCTATGATATTTCCTTGATCATCCATTACGGCACCACCGCTTATTCCACCCAAGGATCCGGAACGATTTGGGATGCGTGATTGTTCTGTCCACGCATGAACGCGTTCCCTAAACCCCTTGCGGCCACGGTGATGCATGGTCATTTCCCCAATGTAGCGGGCATGAACGGCACCGGGTTGCCCGGTTGGAAAGCCAATGCTAAAAGCATGGTTTAAGTTTTTGGATGATTTTAATAAATTTAGAGGTGCGGGCGCGCCACGGGTTGTTAGTAAGGCTATATCTGCATTGAGGTGAAAATCGATGTTAGTGATGTTGAGAACTTTTTTGTTACCAGTTTGCACATATGCTTTATCGCACCCTGTAACAACATGCTTAGCTGTTAACCACAACCCGCGTTTTGATATGGAAAATGCAGAGCCGACGGATGAGGCTCGTTCCGTGTTTTGTTGTATCGTTCCAACTTTAGGGAGTTGAGCAAAAATCGAGTTGTCTTTACTGCTTTTTGTTGGGTTTTGGGATAGCCAATTTTGTGTCTCTGCACCCCAAAATTTATCGCTGAAAACTTGAGAAGATGGTCGGCGTGGGTTTTGTGGAGTTTGAGGATTAATAGAGCCTTCGCCAAAGTTAGCCAACTTTCCGCCCAAAGCCATAACAACCAAGGCAATGATCATGATCCAATCAATGCGACGCATGATACTTAGCCGGTAACAGCTGCTGCGTTAATCGCTGAAACGGCAATTTTTATGGAGACTAAAAAAATGGCAGGCCCGATTTCACCCTCAACAATTCGCTTTGGTAAATCGCTCAGTACAGCATCTGTGATCCGATAAGCAACCAATTGCAAAAGCAAAGTCACCGGCCCCCAAATTAAAATTTCATAAACCGTGATGCTGCTGGCCATGGCAAAAGCAAGTGGCACGGCAAAACCAATAATGGCCCCTGACAAGGAAACGGCTGCAGCTGTATTACCCGCTTTAATTAAAGCGATTTCGTCATAAGGTGTGATTTTGACGTATACGAATACACCAACTACTAAGATGGCTAAGGTCACCGATGAATGGAGCATTAAGACCGGAAACCCAGCTAAGAAACTTTGAATAACGGCTTCCATATTTTGTTCCTTATGGGGACGGGTTAGTCTTGTTTGTAATCAATAACGCTGCGCCGAATTTCACGGGTTCGGGTGAAAACTTCTTCTAGCTTATCAGCTTCACCGCGGCGGATAGCGCGTTGTAATGCGGCTAAATCTTCTGAAAACTGACCCAATACATCCAAAACAGCATCGCGGTTTTTCATAAACACATCACGCCACATGACGGGGTCAGAGGCTGCAATGCGGGTGAAATCCCGAAATCCACTGGCTGAAAACTTGATCACTTCTTGTTTTAAGTCATCTTGCAAATTGGTCGCGGTATCAACAATTGAATAGGCAATTAAGTGCGGTAAGTGCGATGTGATGGCAAGCACTTGATCATGATGTTCTGGCTCCATTACTTCGACCATGCTGCCCATTTCTTTCCAAAGCTCGCTGATCTGTTCAACAGCTTTTTCATCAGTGCCTTTAGGTGGTGTCAGAATGCACCAGCGGCCCTTAAATAAATCTGCAAAACCCGCATCTGGTCCTGAATGTTCAGTGCCCGCAATTGGGTGCCCCGGAACGAAATGAACGCCATCTGGAATGTGTGGTCCCATATCTGCAATCACAGAAGCTTTGCACGATGAAACATCAGAGACGATAGCGCCCAGCTTTAAAGAGGTTGAAATCTCTTTAGCAACGGCTTCACACGCGCTTAAGGGAACTGAAATGACAACAATGTCAGCATCTTTAACCGCGTCTGTTGCATGGACATGATAGCTGTCGCCCAAATTTAAGTCTTTGGCCCGCGCCAATGTTGTCTTAGACCGGGTCGAAATTGCTATATGCGCTGCTAATTTTTGTTTGCGGACAGCGTGAGCAATGGAAGATCCGATTAATCCAATCCCAATCAGCGCGATGCGTTGGACTTTAGTATCAGTCACTGTTCTTCCCCATAAATTGGCGAAGCGCATCAATAACGCAGCGCATTTCTTCTTCCAAACCAATTGTTATGCGTAGATGATCTGGTAATCCGTAAGAGGCAACACTTCTTACAATGATGCCTTTCCCTTGCAGATACTCATCTGCTGCGGCAGCATTCGACTTGCTGGTTCCGTCAAATTCGACCAGTAAAAAATTACCCGCGCTGTCGGTAACGGTAAGCCCAAGCCCACGCAATTCGTCGCATGTCCATGCTAGCCATTTTATATTATGGGCAACGCATTTTTCAGTGAATTCTTTATCTTGAATAGCCGCAACGCCCGCATCAAGCGCTGCTGAGTTTACATTAAATGGGCCGCGCGCCCGATTAAGCACATCAATCACATTCGCTGGACCATAGGCCCAACCCAGTCTGACACCACCAAGGCCATGAATTTTAGAAAACGTGCGTGTCATGATAACGTTGTCGCCCGCGTCAACCAATTCAATGCCTGCGGTGTAATCCTCGTGGACAATGTATTCGGCATAGGCCGCATCAATCACCAGCAATACATCATCGCGTAAATTATCACGCAGCCGTTTGACTTCGCTGGCTGGCAAGTAAGTGCCCGTTGGATTGTTCGGATTTGCCAAAAATAAAATGCGTGTGCGATCCGTGACAGCAGCTAACAGTGCGTCAACATTTGCCGTTAAATCTGTCTCGGGTGCGGTAACGGGGGTTGCTCCGGCAGCCATAGCCGAAATCGGATACATCAAAAACCCGTACTGGCTATATAAAATTTCATCGCCTTCGCTAGCGTAAGAGCTGCATAGCAGTGCTATCAATTCGTCAGATCCAGCTCCACAGACGATTTGGTCTGCATTCAAGCCGTGAACTTTAGCTATTGTTTCACGGAGTTCAGTCGATCCACCGTCTGGGTAACGATGTAATTCTGCCGCCCCTTTTGTATATGCCGCTTGCGCCTTTGGGCTTGGCCCAAACGCACCTTCGTTGGAGCTTAATTTTATAACGTCGCCACGGCCTTCTAGATTTGATCCACCTGCAACATAGGGTTTGATCAACATGACGCCGGGTTTAGCAGTAGGGGTTGTCATTTTTTCGGTTTTCCTGAAGATTTTTTACTTTGTTTTAAATCTTGTTTGTTTAAAGGAGTTGCATACCCCCCCAGATGTACTACGCGGTTTACTTTCTTACCTAAAGCCCCCATTAACTTTTTAGCCTGGCTGCCATCGGGGTTAATGAACCCAAAAACTTCTATGAAGTAAAACCAGCCGGGTGGGCGCGATGGATCGTGCCAATGTTGGTTAAAAGCAACGCTATAATTCGCCTTGGTTAAGGCCGTTTCAATAACGTTGTAGCCTATATCTGCTGTCGCTTCGATTGCAATGTATGAACGGTCACGGCCGGTTTTTTCATGTAAGACAGGACAAATAACCAGCGCTTCAAGACCTGAGCTTCTGGCGTTGCCTGTGCCAATGAACGGCAGGCGAGCAATGATGCGGGGTGTGTCTTTGTGCTCACTAACAATATGGCGCCACCAATTTTCATCATCATCGCGCTTCGGGATCGGAACGATCCCCAAAGTTGATTCGCCGTTCTGTACGGCTTCAACAACGCGCCGGGCCGCAGTATGGCGGGTCATGGGGGTAAAAGTTCCGTATTGGTCTCGTGCTAAATCCCAATATCCGGGCTCATCTTCCGGGTGATAAACCGCAACGGAAAAGGGACCCTCGAAGCTACATGTCGCAACAATCAATTCGCGCCAAATGCGTGCTATTTCTTGCTTCGGGAAAGGTCCTTTATGGCGCTCCATCAACCGATATAGAACTTCGGCTTCACGCGATGGGCGGATCATAACTTTTGACCCCAAGCTGTCTTTAACCTTGCGGACACCTTCAACAACCTCGGTACGCTCCATGATTAAATCATGGATATGAGCATCGATTTCATCAATCCGGTCCCGAAGGCCCTCAAGTTGTTTTTTATCGCTGGTCATAATCTTTTTCCGTCGCGCTATAAAATACTCTCAACTTCTTTGTATTTGTGCGCCCATACGTCAATTAAATGTCAGGGAATGTCACAAATATGAAGGAAGATGAATAGGCTAGTGATAATGCTATGCGCGGGTGAAAGCAAAGAAAACAATCATATTTTTAAGATCACTTGCTCTGCAATCGGGCGATTACGGTTACGTGTCAATCCTTTAGCTGGGGGCGTTCGTTGGCTGCGCTGCGGCATGGCGATCACCCGGCGTTTTTGTTTGTGTTCTGTTGTCGGTTGGCCTGCATATATCTGCTTTACGGCCTCCATTACAATGACCCCTGCAAAAGTTGAAAAGGCTCGGGAACCCAGGGTTTCTAACGCAGGTGCGGCGGAATACATCATTCGGGACCGGGTTGGCGGCATGTATAGGGCGCGATGAGTATCAACCAGGGTGAACATGGTGTCTCGTAAAAGCTTCGATAGTTGTCCGCTGGAATAGGGAAGGCCATGGCCAAATGGAGTGCGCTCGAACCGGGCCCATAGCCCACGCCGATTGGGAGCGACGACAATTAAGCGGCCACTTTCAGACATGACACGCCAAATTTCGCGCATTAAGGGGCGAACTTGTTCGGCACATTCTAGAGCATGAACCAAAACCACACGGTCCATCGATAAATCAGCGAAGGGCAGCTCAAACTCGTCAACTAAAGCCGTCAGGTTTTTGCCATCATCGGGCCAATGAAGAATGCCTTGTCCGGCCGGCATTGCTGAAATGACCCGCGTGGCTTCGCCTTGGAAACTTTGTAAATAGGGGACGGCATAGCCAAGGCCCAAAACGTTTTGCCCCGAAACATCAGGCCAGATTGAGCGTAATTTGCGGCGGATCATCCGGCGCGTAATTCGTCCCAGATCGTTCGCATAAAAATCCCTAAGATCAACAACATCTATCCACATAAGGCACTATTATATATAGGGACTTTTAGTGTTAAGCTATAGATATCGTATCTATTGCTGTAATTGGTTTGTTCGGAAGATTTTTAACAGCATATCTTTTGAGGCAATAACTGCACTGCCAACTATCATCAAATAAGCAGCAGCCACATTCCAACTGGCTTCTCCCTTACCTGCACTAATCAGAACAAGCGTCGAAATTAACGGGGTCGCGTAGGAAAAGGCACCCAAAACCTGAATGTTGCCGTGTTTCGTGCCGTAATCCCAAACAAAGAACGCGGCCCCTATAAATCCGGTTATGGCCCCTATAACATGCCACCAACTCAACTTCTCGCCGGGTAATAATGCCAAAAATAAAA
>JAPKAX010000184.1 GCA_028825025.1 Rhodospirillales bacterium
AATGGTGGGAACGACTGGGATTGAACCAGTGACCCCTGCAATGTCAATGCAGTGCTCTCCCGCTGAGCTACGCTCCCATTTCGAGGCACGTTATATCTTATTAGAATTGGATTGCAAGTCAAAGAAGGGCATAATTATACAGTTAATTATTGCAGCTTATCATCAGACACGCAATAATTGGAGCTTGAAATCCGATCTCTGTCAGCTAAAGAAACGAAACCTTTTTGACCATGCCAATATCCACTTCTAGTATTGAGGTTTTAACACCTACAATTCAATCGGTTCCCGTAGTATTTGCGTCCCCGCATAGTGGCCTTAATTATTCGAAAGCTTTCATTGAGGCTTCAAAGTTAAGCCCGCGCCAGCTCCGCCGTTCAGAAGATTCTTTCGTTGATGAAATTTTTTCCTCGGCGCCTGAGTTTGGTGCCCCTTTATTACGGGCTCTTTTTCCGCGCGCTTATGTCGACCCCAATCGCAGCGCCTATGAGTTGGACCCTGCCATGTTTTCAGATCCATTACCGGGTTACGTAACAACCAAAACACCACGCATTATGGCTGGTTTAGGTACCATTCCACGGGTCGTTGCAAATGGTGAAGATATTTATCACAAGCAAATGACTTTTGATGAAGCCAAGCAACGAATAGAGGATAACTACGTCCCCTATCATGAAGCACTCTCCAGATTGCTCAAACTAACACAACAAAAATTCGGTATGGTTTTATTAATAGATTGCCACTCCATGCCATCAGCAGATAAAAACAGCCGGAACCATTTTTCAGCCCCCCTAGCCGATATTGTTTTGGGCGATTGCCACGGCAGATCTTGCGATCCGACAATCACAGACGCCGCTGAGCAAATTTGTCGGGAAATGGGATTATCCGTCGCCCGCAACAAACCCTATGCAGGCGGCTACACAACGAAGCATTATGGACAGCCAAAATACAATGTTCATTGTTTGCAAATTGAAATCAAACGCAGTTTATATATGGACGAATTGCGAATTGAACGAGGGCCGGGATTAGCGCCATTGATCCGCCAGATGCGCCGACTTATTAACACCATGACGTCAATCAACTTCTCCCCCTTAATTTCGCCAACACTGAAGGCCGCAGAATGACGAACGAAGCTCCCGCAAACATCGAAACTCGCGTTGTAGAAGACAAAGATTTACCCACCATACTATCCATTTATGCAGAACAGGTTTTACATGGTGTTTCCAGTTGGGAAGAAACCCCGCCCGATTTAGCTGAAATGACAAAGCGCCGGGATGGCATTGTGGATGCCGGTTACCCCTACCGCGTTGCAGTCCGCGGCGATGAGGTGATTGGGTATTCCTACGCATCGGCATACCGCCCGCGCCCGGGCTATCGCTTTACCGTTGAAAATTCGATTTATATATCCCAAACCGCACGACGCAGCGGTTGTGGGAAGTTGCTTTTGGCAGATTTAATCGAAGTTTGCACAGCGCAAGGCTACCGCCAAATGATTGCTGTTGTCGGAGATTCTGACAATGCCATGTCGATCGATTTCCACCTTAAAATGGGGTTCGAACACGTGGGAACCATAAAGGCTATTGGTTATAAGTTCGATCGTTGGTTAGATTCTGTATTGATGCAATTACCGCTTGGTGATGGCAGCCAAACGACACCCAGCGACGGAACCTAAAAACTGGCACAGCCATTGCGTATGTATAGGTATGAAACAACATACAGATACATATAAAAACATTCGAAATACGTTCATACTTGCGACTTCAGTCTTGTTTGCGCTGACTTCTGGTGTGCAAGCTATAACCTCACCATCACCACAAGCCATTGAGAACACATCACATTTATGTATTGATCAAACCGCGCGGCTGGAAAAATCAGAAAAAATACCAACCCACCTTTTGACCGCCATTTCATTGGCTGAAACTGGACGTTGGCAAAAAGGTTCTAAGGAAATAATTGCCTGGCCTTGGACAGTTACGGCTAATGGCAAAGGCCAACATTTTGATACAAAAGAAGAAGCCTTAGCGGAAGTTGAGATTTTATTGACAGAAGGCCTGAGCAATATTGACGTGGGATGCATGCAAATTAATCTAAAATATCATGAAAACGCGTTCGAGAGTCTTTCCCAAGCTTTAGACCCAAAAACCAATGCAGAATACGCTGCAAAATTTTTGAAAAAACTATATGCTAAGAAAAAAAATTGGATGAAGGCGGCTGGTTCATATCATTCGAATACGCCAGATAAAAACCTTAAGTATCGGGCAAAACTAATTCGCCTTTGGAATAAAGCGCGCCGTTCTGCAGGCCAACAAATAGCCAACATAGAGACAAATGCGCCTAAATCAGCCGCATCAGTCGAACTCGATTACCAACGTATCGCGCGTTTAAACAACGCTTTTCAAGAACGCCGAAACGCAGATCCCATTGCCTCCAAAAATAAAGACAAATTTATAGAGAAAGCCATGAAGCGCCACGCAGAATTAGACGCATGGCGCGAAAAACATGTTGAAGGCTTAGATATGAAGCATTTATTGGCGATGCGCCGGGCAGAACAAACTTTGCGGCAACGCAAAGAACGCCTAAGCCGGGGCAAACCAAAATTTGGGGAGCGCCGTAAAAAACAGCTTACACAATGGCGTCAAACCCGTTTATGGAAACAAAATTAAATCACGCCACTTTGCTTAAGTTCTTCTAACTCTGCCGCAGATAATCCTAACTCATCACTATAGATTGCTTCGTTTGCATTACCCAACAAAGGCCCGAGCTTCGAGACTTTTCCGGGTGTTTTAGATAGTTTTGGAAAAACACCCGGCACGATGACATCACCCAATCCGGGCACAGCAACGGAGATCATATCGTCGCGAGCTTTGAAATGCGGGTCTTCAAAAATATCGGCAATGGAATTGATCGCACCAGCAGGCACTTCATGGTCAACGCACAAATGCAAAACTGCTTTGCGGTCCATGGATGTAGTCCAATTGGTGACTTGGGCGATGACTTGATCTCGCGCCGCCAGCCGCGTCGCTTGATCCCCAAAGTCCGTCCATAAATCAGGCCGCCCCATGGCCTTGGTTAAGCGCTCAAACATTTTATCAGTGGTACACGCAATCGACATAAACTTACCGTCGCCCGTGGCAAAATGGCCATGGGGGCATGCATTGACTGTTCCGGTTCCTTCCGGCCCCCGTACAAAGCCATCTTTTGCAAACCGGGGAACTATTTCATCCAAGGCGCGAAAAACAGACTCATAAAGCGCCACATCAACCATTTGCCCCTCCCCCGTTGCATCCTTGTTCCTGAGCGCCATTAAAATGCCGATCGCCCCATAAAGCCCAGACATATAGTCACCCAACGATGTTGACCCCGGCGTAACGGGTGTTTCACCGGGTAAACCAGATAAATGCGTTAGCCCACCAAACGCGTGGGCAATCCGCGCAAACCCTGGGCGGTCTTTATAGGGGCCCGTTTGGCCATAGCCTGATATCCGCATGAGTACGAGGCCCGGATTAATGGCTTTTAATACATCCCATCCTAAGCCCCATTTTTCGAGCGTTCCGGGGCGAAAATTTTCACAAACAACATCCGCAGACTTAACCAGTTTTTTGAATAATTCAGCCCCTTCTGGTGTACGCAAGTTCAAAGTGATCGAATTTTTATTACGCGCTTCCGATAACCAAGCTAGCGAAGAGGCTTCTAAATCGGTTGGTGTTCCATAGCGCCGCCAAGGGTCCCCGCCTTTTGGGTTCTCGATCTTGATCACCTCAGCACCAAATTCGCTCATGATAGTAGCGGCATAGGGTGCGGCAATAAAGGTCGCTATATCTAAAACACGAATGCCAGACATTGGACCTTTATATACGGTATCATTTTTGCTCATGGAATTCTCCCGCTTTAAAATTATAACAAATGCTTATTCAAACGTCGCATCAGCTTTCATGGCCAATGAACCGTCGTGTTTCGAAACCCATAAATCAGCTGAGCTTCCCTCGTCCGAAGGCAGCCCATTGACTTGAAACCTGGCTGTATCAAACACCGGGCTAACGGCACGAAACGAAAAGCTCGACATCCGTTTGCTGGGATGTTCACGTCGGGCTAAATCCATCAGCAAGGTGGCAATTAAAGGCCCATGAACAATCAAGCCCGGATAGCCTTCGATTTCAGTGACATAGCTGCGGTCATAATGAATTCGGTGGCCATTGAATGTCAGGGCTGAATAGCGAAACAACAACACAGGATCTGGGTCAATTTGACGATTCCAAACAGCGCCCTCTGGTGCGGGTTTTGAAGGCGGTGGAGATGCGTTTACATCGGGTTCGTCACGGTAAACAATGTCATGTTCATCAATAATCGCGACCCCGTCCAAGTTTGAAATTTCATGACGGACAACGCAAAATACCAAGTCTCCGTTTTTACCCCGTTTGTGGGTCACGTCTTTGATCGTCGATACCCGCTGGATCTCTTCCCCAACTTTTAAGTCCCGCTTAAATTCCAACCGGCTTCCGGCCCACATCCGGCGCGGCAATTCGATGGGAGGTAAAAACGCGCCACGCTCAGGATGACCGTCCGGACCAATTAGCGATTGGCGGGCTTGTGGTAAAAAATAGAGCCAATGGGCCGATGGCGGTAACGGATCACCGACTTTTGGGTACGCATCATCTCGGTCTAGGATTGCTGAATGCCCGGCTAATTGTGAAGCCGTTGCAATGTCATTCGTGATCTCGGTTTTACCGATCCATGTGCGCAAGTAGTCAATATTAACAGTCATTAAAAGGACCTCGGTAGTTTCAAGATGTGTTCTCCAATATACGACAAAACTAAGTTTGTTGATACGGGTGCCGTACGGAACAATCGGGTTTCTCTGAACTTTCGCTCAATGTCATATTCTTCAGCGAAACCAAATCCACCATATGTTTGCATACACATATCGCCTGCGGCCCATGTCGCCTCGGATGCCAATAATTTAGCCATGTTGGCTTCAGGTCCACACGGCTCGCCTGCATCAAAATTTTTCATGGCTTTTTGAACCATCAACGCAGCCGCTTCGGTTTCAGCGTATGATTTAGCAATGGGGAATTGAATGCCCTGATTTTGCCCAATCGGCCGATCAAACACTTTCCGCTCTTTTGCGTATTCCGTTGCTTTAGCAATAAACCAACGCGCGTCGCCAATCGCTTCAGATGCAATCAAAATTCGCTCTGCGTTCATGCCATCCAAAATATATTTAAAGCCCTTGCCTTCTTCGCCAATTAAGCTGGAAACTGGAATGCGAAGTTCATCAAAAAAGACTTCTGTTGCTGCATGATTAACCATCGCCCTAAGGGGCTTAATGCTCATGCCGTTACCAAGGGCGCTTCGCATATCAATAAGGAATACGGATAATCCATCCAACGGCTTAGGTCCGGCGTCGCGCGGCGATGTTCGTGCAAGCAATAACATCAAATCAGAATGCTCAGCCCGAGACGTCCAAACTTTTTGGCCATTGATGATGTAATCATCACCATCGCGTTTAGCGGTCGTCCGAATACGGCTGGTATCGGTTCCGGAAGTTGGTTCTGTCACGCCAAAAGCTTGAAGGCGCAGCTCACCGGACGCTATTTTGGGCAGATATTGTTGTTTTTGCGCGTCGCTTCCGTGACGAAGAACCGTGCCCATGGTGTACATTTGTGCATGGCACGCGCCCCCGTTACATCCTTGGCGGTGTACCTCTTCTAAAATTACAGCGGCTTCTGTAATGCCAAGTCCACTTCCGCCATATTCTTCCGGAATTAGACACGCTAAAAACCCAGATTCTGTCAGCGCATCAACAAATTCAGTGGGGTATGCCCGCTCCCGGTCTTTCTCGCGCCAATACTCACCCGGAAAATTTTGGCATATAGCGGCTATAGCATCACGAATATCTTGGTTTTCTTGCATGGCGACCTCGGAATGATAAATTTCAGATTAGGTAAGCACAGATGAAAGTTATTGATAGATTATTTGCACCTCTTCGGCGCTTAGTCCAACAATTTAAACACTTATAAGCCCAATACCAAGCTCATGGTCCTGAACCAAAATCATAGGTTCGCCAGCCATCAATTCTTGGTTAATTTGAAGTGCCATTTGACCGGCCCCCTTTTCATCAACAACACAACGGACCCCAACAAACCGCAGGTTATTGATATCTGGGACACACTCGGCAGTAATTCATTTTATCCGATTTAATGAGACAGCAAAACCTTGCGACGTTTTCTTTTGCTCTTGTTTTCATACCGCCATGTCCAGTTTGGAGCGTTCTTCAACCAAGGCCAGCGCACCTACAATACCTTCCTTAGTTGACTTCATGCGAGGCCAAGGCCTTTTCTTGCAATTGTATAGCATCCAGTAACTTTCGCGATCTCATAGCTAGTCCGCATGTAGGTGCTGAAAAATAATTTTGCGCGCTAGTGATGGTTATGTCAGCCCCAAAACCAATCACTTTAGGCAACCGTGAATCTTGAGCTGCGGCATCGACAACAACGGTTAAACCTTATTTGTGGGCTAATTTCACAGCTTAATCAGCGGGTGCCATTTCCGGCTTACAAAGCCAAGATTTGTCACAAAGCAACGCACAAA
>JAPKAX010000185.1 GCA_028825025.1 Rhodospirillales bacterium
AATAGTGCGCACGTTCTGGTGTTTGCCATCTATAACTAATTGATTGACCGCAACCCGTGGTGCCCGACCGGGCAGGGGGGTAAATTGGCTTTCTTCATCATAAATTGTGCCGCCGCCTTTGCCTTCTGATAAATCAGCAACAATGCTTGAGCCGCTGGTATGGATCAGTGTTTTCCTATATCCTGCAAGGGCAGCGACCAAAGTTTCAGCTGATGCCCTGTCTTCGGCGTTTGCTGCGTTAACAACAGCATCTGCGTCTTGGGCAGCTTTGGTCAATACATCCAAATCATCCAAATTGCCTATCACAGGCGTGATCCCTAAAGTGCTAACTTGTTCGGCCCGTTCTTCGGACCTAACCAATCCAGTGACGTTATGGCCTTTCTTAACCAATTCTGCGGCTATAGAACCGCCGATATATCCAGATGCGCCGGTTAAAAAAACTTCATGTTAATGTTCCTATTTAAATGCGCTTGATTGATAACTCAAATCGTCCAGCATCGCTATTAAGCGACGCCCATAATTTATATAAGTGTCATAACTCTCCTGCGCATTGGCGCGAACTGCATAAGGGTTATGGAAGACAGTAGCCATATGCGGCTCGATTGAAATGCCCCCGTCATACCCGGTTTCTTTCAAGCTTTTCAACACATCCAAAACCCGACCATGGCCTTCATTAGGATATTTATAATCTTCCTTATCACCGTCCATAACGACGTCTTTAATATGAACGTATGCGATGTGCGGGCGAATGTGTTTGTAAAACTCAAACGGGTCTTGATGCTCAGTCCCGCCGTTCGACCAATCTTTGGTTATGACTGGATTTCCGGTATCAAACACCAACTTTAAATTGGGCACCGCTTCAACCATTTGCAGGCTGTGTTGCCAGCTCATACCACCAAAGTTCATACAATTTTCATGGACCGGAGTTATTCCAGCCTAATTAAATAACCGGACAATTTCGCGCAAGCGTCGGAACCGTTCTTCGGGGTGCTGATCATCGCCCTTACACCATGCATAACTCATGATCCGCACCATTTTAGTGCCCAAGCGCTGCATCCGCGGAATTGCGCGTTCAATCTCAACCAATGTGATGTCGAACGGGTCTTCGATATTTTTACCCCAGTTGGCGATGGTAGAGCCAAAGCAATTGATTGACACACCTGAATTTTCCAATTGTTCGCACACAGCATCAAACGCGGCATCCGAAATATCATGAATATTTTTACCATCGATCGAGCGCGATTCAATGGCGTTCCAGCCAAGTGCTTTGGTGGCATTAATTTGACCCGCTAAATCTTGTGCGGCTTCGTCTGCAAATCCCGTTAAGTAGATGTGTTCTAGCCCTATGTTAGTCGACAATAAAAAGTTTTGCGCCAGTTTTGGTCGATGACCGGTGCGGTTCGGAATTATCTGCCACTTGATAATTCGTGCCGGGTGTTAGAGTGAATGTGCGACCGTCTTCTAACTCGGTATCTAATTCACCCTGAAGACATAACAAAATATGACCCTTAACGCACCAATGATCTGCCAAATAACCGGCTGTATATTCAACCATCCGGACACGTATATTGCCAAAATTTTGGGTTTTCCAGTAGGCCATACCCGCCTCACCCTTGTGTTCGGTGCGCTCAATAGCATTCCAATCCGTGGTGCTAAAGGGGATGTCGGTTATTTTCATATTATATGACGTCCTGCTTTTCGCCGCCCGGTTTTGCGGAGCGGTAAATGGCGTTGATCAAGGCGACGGAACGCCGACTTTCTGACCCATAGATAGCAGGTGCATGCCCATCCAGTAAAGATTGGATCGCATCTTCGAAATTCTTTTAATGCCATGAAAAATCAATAGCGGAAGGGTCGGCGGCCCCAGCTCTGTCAGCACTGTTATTTAAACCAAAACTTGCACGAATATCAACATCTTCGGGGAGCTCATTTTTAAATTCCCAAACCCTGAATTTATCGTCGCTCATAAAGACCGATCTTTCGGAACCCGTTATATGAACTTCGGCTGGATGTCTTTCGGCGAACCAACACGCAGTTGAGCCCCCTCGTGCGCCTGATTTAAACTCAAACATAGCGATGGCTGTATCTTCAACTTCTATGCCTTCATGGGCTACCAACCGGGTTTTCCATGCTGCCTATCGAGGCCATTAAAGGCGTTTGTAATTCTTGGCACTTCGATGCCAGAAATTCAGATTTAGTTCGTATTGCAGAGCGTGCATTTTTTTGGCCAAGTGAAGCCGGTAAAGGATAATTGTGGAAAAATAGTGATCAAAATAATGACAGCTGCATGCAAGTTTTTTGTCATTGAACGCAGGGCCTTAACCTCGCTTTTCTGTGTGATCAGAAGTGCTGCTTTCTCTTAACTCATTTTATTGATGATGACACAAATTTTGTCCATGATAATTTTTCAGAAATGGATTTTTACCATGGAGAGGGCGGCTTTAAAGCCTTTTTCTTTTGCAAATCAATGGTCGTTAGCAACTCAAATTTCTTGTCACCCACCAACGCTTTTAAAACCTTGAAGCGATCTCGTTGTTACGGATGGTTGCTGGTCAAAATGCGTAAATCTAAAATATCAGAATCTAGGCGCTTTGAAGCAAAGTCAAAAGGTTCAAGATACTTGATGTCGTCAGTCAATATATGTCCGCGCTGGCCCGTTTTCATATCCTGCAACAGCGATAGTACATGGTTGAGGTCAGCTTGAACTTTTTGAGTACGTGCAATCCAAGTTGTCGCATCTTGTTTGGCTTTGTCTAGGTTGGTGGAAAGAAAGGCTAATGCCATCAAGGCTAGGATTGGGAGCCCGAAACCGATAACGCCGAACAAAGTGCTATTTTACGGTTGATGTTTTTATTTGAAGCGAGTTTAGTATTCATATCTCGATTAATACCATTTAAAATCAAATGGATCGTATGTTTTTGTCGTTGGATACGCGAATCATTGACACCTACTTTGAGAATTAATCTAGACGACCGAATTATTCAAACTTTCCGTTCGTAGTTTAAAAAAAGAGGCTACCCGAAGGCAGCCCCTAATTTTATTCGATGAAATAGCCGTGTTTAAGAGGAGTAGTACATTTTGTATTCAATCGGGTGAGGCGCCAGTTCAAGGGCGGTTACTTCTTCCATTTTCAGTTCAGCGTAGGCATCCAACTGATCATCAGAGAACACGTCGCCTTTCTTTAAGAAGTCCCGATCTTCGTTCATTGCGTCAACGGCTTCGCGAAGCGAACCACAGACGGTAGGCACTTCAGCCAACTCTTCTTTAGGCAAGTCGTACAAGTCTTTGTCCATGGCATCGCCCGGATTGGTCTTGTTCTGAATGCCGTCAAGTCCAGCCATCATCATGGCAGAGAAGGCTAAGTATGGGTTAGCTTGAGCATCTGGGAAACGAACTTCAACGCGCTTACCTTTAGGGCTATTGGCGAACGGAATGCGGCAACTTGCTGAACGGTTACGTGCAGAATATGCCAAAAGAACCGGAGCTTCGTAACCCGGTACTAAACGCTTGTAGCTGTTTGTTGTTGGGTTTGTGAACGCGTTGATGGCTTTTGCGTGCTTGATGATTCCACCAATGTAATGAAGCGCTTGTTCGGACAAGTCTGCGTATGCAGAACCCGCGAATTTAGGCTTGCCTTCTTTCCAGATTGACTGGTGAACGTGCATGCCTGAGCCGTTGTCGCCAGCGACAGGTTTTGGCATGAAGGTTGCTGTTTTGCCATAAGTGTGGGCAACCATTTGAGTTACGTACTTATAGATTTGGACGTTGTCAGCAGACTGTACCAATGTCGAGAACGTTAGACCTAGTTCGTGTTGGCTTGGTGCCACTTCATGGTGGTGCTTATCCATGTGTAGGCCCATTTCCTTCATGATTGTTACCATTTCAGCACGCAAATCATGGGATGCATCGACGGGAGGAACGGGAAAGTAGCCGCCCTTAATGCCCGGACGGTGACCTAGGTTGCCGCCTTCTATTGCGTCGCCGCTGGCATAGGGGCCTTCTTCAGAATTGAACTCATAAAAGCAAGAATGAGGCTCAACATTGAAACGAACATCGTCAAATACGAAAAATTCTGGCTCTGGGCCAAAGTATGCAGTATCGCCGATACCTGTTGATTTCAAATAAGATTCGGTTTTCTTAGCTGTTGAGCGTGGGTCACGACCATAGCTTTGGCCGGTTGTTGGCTCGATAATGTCGCAGAACACAATAACCATTGGCTGTGCAGCAAAAGGGTCCATAACGGCTGTGGTGGGATCAGGGATCAAAGTCATGTCTGACTCGTTGATCGCCTTCCATCCACCAATTGAAGATCCGTCGAACATGATGCCGTCAACAAATGCATCTTCGTCAACAAATTCAGAACACATCGTTAAGTGATGCCATTTGCCACGGGGGTCGGTAAAACGCAAATCGATATATTCGATGCTTTCATCTTTGACGAACTTGATGATGTCGTCAGCTGTTTTGCAGTTAAGTGTCATATTTTTGCTTTCCTTACTTAGAGTTAATTCGTGTTGATTTGAATGGGGTTAAATCGCTTCCGACCCTCGTTCGCCTGTGCGAACACGGATGGCTTCTTCGACTGGGATTATAAAGATTTTGCCGTCACCAATCCGCCCCGTATGGGCAGCTTGTAGAATGGCGTCTACAGCGCGTTCTGCCATGTCATCATCGACAACCAATTCGATTTTGACCTTGGGTAAAAAGTCGACCACATATTCGGCACCGCGATATAGTTCTGTGTGGCCTTTTTGGCGGCCAAACCCTTTGGCTTCCAAAACAGTGATGCCTTGCAAGCCAACGTCCTGCAATGCTTCTTTCACTTCGTCCAATTTGAACGGCTTAATGATCGCTTCAATTTTTTTCATTCGCGCCGTAATTCCTTGTCCATATATGCTCTGCTTGTGATCAAGCGATGAGCAAAAAAATATAACTTATAACAGTTTCTATACACGTATTGTGCCAGTTTCTTAAAATTTAGTTAAATTGTTAAAAACCAATGGGTTAGGATGCTGATTAGAGTGGGGTAAGTCTTCTTTAATTTGCTGCACTTGCCCAAAATTTAGGCAAGTGCAAATTATGTGTGCAGGTCAATCTGAATAGATGTTAATATTAATAAATACGTCGTATTCTCATTTGCTTACGCAGAACTTAGACATTCTTTGACCCGCCTGATGGCTTCTATGATATTTTCCGTTGAATTAGCATAGGAAAACCGAACGTATCCTTCACCTAAAGCGCCAAAGCTAGTGCCTGAAATAATCGCGACACCCGCTTCATTAAGAAGTTTGTTTTGCAAATCCATTGAACCAATACCGGTTCCGGTGATGTTTGGGAATGCATAGAATGCACCACCGGGTTCTGGGCATTTGAAGCCTGGAATTGCGTTTAATTCATCAACAATCACGCGACGGCGTTGATCGAAGGCTTTTACCATTTCATCAACGGCGTCTTGTGGCCCTTCAAGGGCTGCAATACCGGCGAATTGCGCTGATGCGTTGACGCAGGAATGAACGTTGATGGAAAGACGCGTTGCGTGATCGATCAAGTTTGAAGGCCAAACGCCGTATCCCATACGCCATCCTGTCATGGCATAGGTTTTTGACCACCCATCCAGCATAATTACCCGGTCGCGCAAATGTTCATATTCTAACAAGCTCACGTGCTCGCGTCCATCATACAACATGCGTGCATAAATTTCGTCAGACAGAATAGTTACATGAGGATGCTCAGCCAGTCCATTAGCTAGCTTATCCATTTCAGATCTAGGAACCGCTCCACCTGTGGGGTTGGAAGGCGTATTTAAAATGATCAGGCGGGTTTTTGGGCTAATCAAAGAAAGCACTTCATCCGCATCAAAGGCATAGCCGGATTCTTCGTGCAAAGGCATGGGTACTGGTGTGGCACCCGTGAAATTGATAACGCTTTCATAAATCGGGAATCCGGGGTTTGGGTACATGATTTCAGAGCCCGCTTCACCAAACATTGTGATCGCGAAGAACATGGTGACTTTGCCGCCGGGCACGATCATCACGTTTGCAGGGTCAACGGTTACTTTGCGATAATTAGCAATGTCAGCCGCGACCGCTTCACGCAGCTCTGGAATGCCGTTGGCTGGAGTATAACCATGGTGACCATCGCGCAAGGCTTTGACGGCGGCCTCAACAATATGATCTGGAGTTTTAAAATCAGGCTGGCCAATTCCTAAGTTTATAATGTCTTCGCCTTGGGCTGCCAATGCGTTGGCGCGGGCTAAAACTTCAAAAGCGGACTCTGTCCCTAAGCGTGATAATGCTGCTGCTGTTTTCATAAACGTGCTATCCCTTAATGACGAATGAGTTTTATGGAATGTTTAATACAAATTTTGAACGGGGAAGGGAAGGCGAATTATTAGGGGCGGAAGACAAAAACGGTGTCGTAATGTTTAAGGGTTTGATCGTTCAAGACGAGCGATTGCGCATATATCCATTTGGACAAGCGGCGTGTGTTGGTAATTGTAAAGCTTTTCTTTCTCAGCCCAAACTCATCCTTGAGGTGTCTTCGTCTATAGATGGAGACTATCGATGCGGTATTCGCTTTTTT
>JAPKAX010000186.1 GCA_028825025.1 Rhodospirillales bacterium
ACAGGACCTTATACGTATTTTCCGTATTTTTTGTGCGATGGCAATAAAGCGAAATTCCACTTGTTCAAACAGCGTAATTGTTTAATGATATTTTTTTAAGCGCTATTGAATTTACGTCCATCGTGGGCGCATTCATGTGACATCTAAATTTGATAATGATAGAGTTGTTATTGTTAGTGTTAAATATAACGGTATTGGAATCTCCAGAGAAAATATTGCAAAAGAACTATTACCATTTGGTCAATTGACGAGTGCCCAAGTATTTTAACGCGAGTACGATGGCACCGGGCTTGGGCTGCATATAAGTTCTAAATTTATGAAATTGTTTAATGGCATAATGGATATTCAAAGTGAAGAGGGCGTGAGAACGTTAGCCATTTTACATTCCCCACCAGAGCGAACAATAGAACAAATTAATCTGTAACAATTTTGGCTTATAAACATTAAGCTAATGGGGGTTTTGTTTTGGATTTTACCCGCAGATCGCCATAATGATGCTGTTAAATAACGGGTATTTAAAATGAAGCGGTGGATCTACGATGTTGCAGATTCCAGCGCTTTTAAGTTATCCTAATACGAGATAATCATATAAAATCATTGCTTCACTCTAGTTTGTCGGCTGATGCTAATAAATAGATTTATTCATATAAACCGAGTATTTACTTTTCCCATTTTCCAAAATCTGCTGGCACTTGATAACCCGCTGCTAGGGGCGCCATTCCGGTCATGATAATGTCGACAGCACAAAACCCGCGATTGGAAAATGCTGGTTGTGCCAAGCTCCAGATTAGGGCGACAAAAACATGATCCCAAAAAAAATGGAAGAGTTTCCTTCACAAACAACATTGCCGTTAACAAATGAGGTGATTGTATAATCTGACAAATCATAGTTGGCCCAGTTGGTGATTTAGGGTCCTATGACGGTGCCCGCATTCAAGCCACCATCGGCAATGGCCCGAAACCCAGAGCCCGGCAATACACCTTCAAGCCAAACACCAATAATCTTAAACGACGGATGGATCTATTGAATTGGGGCTTCAATTTTGGCGTGGGTGTAGGGCGTATTTTAGCCGGTAAATCTGATTTTAAACGAACCGTAATCTCATTCTCTAATTTAGTGCCGGGAAGGACTTTTACGTGGGCTTCATTGCTGTGCGTGTAGCGCTTAAATAACGGTCCTAAAAAAGCCGAGTTACACAAAGATAACTAAACAATGCTTCAACAGTAGTTCTAATTTTCCAGCCAGTAACATTCAACCTGGATTCTGCAATCATATCGGCTTGGACCTGATAGGCGTCCGCTTAAAATGTTGGGAAACGATCGAAATCATGGGGGGCTCTGTGTGTCTTAATCTAGGGCGCTCTAAAGGTTCTGTGCGGGGGTTTTGCCATGTGAGAAATACTCTCCAAATATATGTGTGCATTGAGCGTAACGGATTTTTACAAAACCCAAAACCTTATTGGGCTTTCTTCACATTCGTTTTACCCGTCACAATGAGCATTGGGTCCAAGTGTGTTCTGAATAAACTAATGCCCCAATGCAGGTGTGGTCCCGTGGCGCGTCCAGTCATACCGACGGCCCCAATGGCCTCGCCTTTAGTAATGAGCTGACCTTGTTTGACTAAAATTTTACTCATGTGGATATAGACAGATGACAAGCCGTGGCCGTGGTCAATCATCACCGTTTTACCGGAATAAAACATATCTTGATGAACCAGTGCTACAGTACCTGTAGCTGTTGCCAATACAGCGGAACCTTTGGGAGCTGCTATATCTACGCCGTTGTGGGGGCTGCGCGGTTTGCCGTTAAGCACGCGTTGTGATCCATACACACCCGAAATGCGCCCCAAAGTCGGCCACTGAAATCCAACCAGAAAATCTTGAGTTTGTGTGTCTAGCTTCCGAACCCGGCCAATACCCGCGTTATCGGCTTTTATGCGTTTTACATCATTGGGGTTTGGCGTGACTTTGCGCCCCGGCAAGCCGTCAATGTGGGTGATTTTATAAGTCCGTTTTTTAAGTTTGATATCTTGCGTATAGGTAAAGCCATTGGGGTCCAAAATTTCGATGCTTTGTGTGAGTTTGGCATTACGGCCAAAGCCTAAAATAAAATCACCATCGGGCGAGACGCGAACGGTTTTTTTGTGGAAGTTGATTGTGCTACCCGGTGCGACTTTTCCGGTGACTAAGCTACCTTGTATTAACGATCCTTTTAACAGAGCTCGTTCCGCAGCATGAACACTGTTAGAAGAAAAAAAAACCATTAAGGCCATAAACATGGCTTTCAAAGGAGTGATCCTTGTCGCACGTCTGGAGCTTTTTGCGGCACTTTGGGTTTTGGTTTTTTAGGTTTTGGGGTGGGCATGTCTGATCCGGTAACGGCCATGCGGACCGATCCATCTTTCATGTGGACACTGACCTGGTCACCCTCCAATAAGTTATTAGCCGATGTGACGGATTTTTTATCGGCATCGGTAACCAGTGCAAAGCCCCGGTCCAATATCCGCTGATACGAATAACTTTCAAGCAATTGCGATAGCCGCGATAAATTGGATGCGTATTCGTTAAATATGATCGGTGCTGTTTGTTTTAAGGCGCGAGCTTCCGAAGTTAAGTGCTGGCCGGCGCGCTCAATTAAGGCATCAGGTTTGACCAAGCGTTGGCTTAAGTGACTGAGCGATTTTTGGCGCTCGCTCATGCCGCTTTTTAGGGAGTTATTAAACCGCTCTGTCCAATCGTCTAAGCGTTGACTGGCATCGCCCAACAGTTGGCTCAAATTTGGAAGGCCGCGGGATGCGGCATCTAAATTTTTACGGCTATCAGTCACCATCCGGTTGATCGCATTAACCACCCGCGCCCCGTCGTCCATCACTTGCGCAATTAAATCAACGCGTACCGGAACTGACATTTCGGCAGCAGCGGTGGGTGTTGGGGCGCGCCTATCAGATGCAAAATCGATTAACGTGGTATCGGTTTCATGGCCAACGGCTGAAATAATTGGAATTTGGGACTGATAAGTGGCGCGGACAACATTTTCTTCGTTAAATGCCCATAAATCTTCCAAACTGCCACCACCACGGGCAACGATTATCAAATCTGGGCGGGGGACGGAGCCAGTGCCATTCAGCGCATTAAAGCCTTTTATCGCGGTTGAAATCTGCTCTGCCGCTTTATCGCCTTGAACCAAAACTGGCCAAACCAAAACCCGGCGCGGGAACCGGTCTTCTAGGCGATGTAAAATATCACGAATAACGGCACCTGTGGGTGATGTTACAACGCCTATTACGTCAGGTAAAAACGGAAGTTCTTGTTTGTGATTTTCGTCAAAAACGCCTTCTTTAACCAATTTTTGTTTACGGTCTTCTAACAATTTAAGCAACGCACCTTCGCCCGCTAGCTCCATACGCTCAACTACCATTTGATAGTTTGACCGCGCCCCGTAGGTTGTTAGCCGCCCCGTTGCGATCACTTCCATTCCGTCTTCGGGTTTAATCCCTAAGCGTCCTGCGGAGCCTTTCCAGCACACGCCGTTGAGCACAGCTTGGTCGTCTTTTAGGGTGAAATACAAATGGCCAGAGCCGGGGCGCTTGAAGCCTGAAATTTCACCGCGCACGCGGACACGGCCAAAGGTTTCCTCTACTGTGGTTTTTAAAGCACCCGAAATTTCAGCCACAGAGAAAATGGGGGCGTTTGTTTGTGCATTTGGGCTGGACGAACTGTCGGTCATAATATCATTATGTATGAAACAAATTGGCCGTATCAACAAGGGCCAAGATTATCTTGAATTAGGAGTGCGGCATGAAGGTATTGGTGGTTGGATCAGGTGGGCGTGAACATTCTTTGTGCTGGGCAATTGCCAAGTCGCCTAAATGCACAGAAGTGATTTGTGCACCGGGGAATGCCGGTATTGCCAATGTGGCACGCTGTGTTGATATCGGCGTTGATGATTTGGCCGCTTTGGTTAAGCTGGCCGCTGCTGAAAAAGTCGGTTTGGTGGTGATTGGGCCGGAAGGGCCTTTGGTCGACGGATTAGCCGATATGCTTGAGGCCGCCGGCATTAAAGCCTTCGGGCCCAGCGCCAAAGCGGCTGCCATTGAAGGTTCGAAAGGCATGATGAAAGATTTGTGTGCACATTATAACATCCCCACCGCAGATTATGCGCGCTTTGATGAGCCCGATGGAGCAAAAGAGTACATCCGCTCGCGCGGCGCACCGATTGTCGTTAAGGCCGACGGATTGGCGGCGGGTAAAGGCGTTATTTTATGCCGCAATGAAAATGAAGCCTATGCGGCAATTGATCATATTATGGTTGAAGAAGCCTTTGGTCATGCCGGTGCAGAAGTGGTGGTTGAAGAATTTATGACCGGTGAAGAAGCCAGCTTTTTTGCTATTGTTGATGGAGAACACGCCCTACCGTTGGTTGCCGCCCAAGACCATAAAGCCGTATTTGACGGCGACGAAGGGCCAAATACTGGCGGAATGGGGGCCTATTCACCGGCCCCGGTTGTCGATTCTGAAATGAGCCTACTCATCATGGACAAAATTATTTTGCCAACGATCCAAGGCATGGCCCGCGATGGCAATCCGTATAAGGGTGTGTTGTTTGCTGGATTAATGATCACCGATACCGGCCCCCGATTGATCGAATACAATGCCCGCTTTGGCGACCCGGAATGCCAGGCCATCATGAGCCGCCTGACCTCTGATTTGTTGGAGCTTTTGCTGGCGGCTGTCGATGGGAAGCTTGATCAAATCGAGCTTAAATGGAGCAGGGATTCCGCTCTGACGGTGGTCATGGCAGCTAATGGTTATCCGGGTGATTACAAAAAAGGGACAGAGATTAAGGGCCTTGAAGAGGCAGAAAAACAAGCTGGGGTTCATATTTTTCACGCTGGAACTAAATCTGAAAAAGGACGCATTACTGCCGCCGGCGGGCGGGTTTTAGGGGTTACGGCAACCGGTAAAACAATCGAAGAAGCCCAGAAAAAAGCCTACGAAGCGGTTGCAAAAGTTGATTGGCCCGAAGGTTTTAACCGCACTGATATTGGCTGGAGGGCGATTGACCGTGGTTAATTCAGCAGAAATAATTGGCTTTATTGGTTTGGGTCAAATGGGCGGCAGCATGGCCAAAAACGTGTTGGCGGCCGGGGTTGATTTGATTGTTTATGACCAGCGCCAAGACGTTAGCGCCGAATATGTGAAATTAGGCGCACGGGCTGCTAAGTCGCCTGCCGATTTGGCTTCCCAAGTCTCGAAACTATTTATGTGCTTACCTTTCACGCCTGAAGTTGAAGTGGCTTTGTTTGGGCCGGGTGGGGTTACAGAAGGGGCTGAAAAAGGATTGATGATCGTTGATACATCGACTATTTATGTTGGTGATGCTGTCGATTTCCAAACCCGTCTGAGCGCGCTTGATATCATCTATTCTGATTGCCCTATATCAGGCATGCCATTTCGAGCTAAAGATGGCACTTTAACCATGATGTTTGGTGGCCAAAAAGAACACTTCGAACAGGCAAAGCCGTATCTGGAAATGATGGGTGCTTTTATTTTGCACTGTGGCGATTGTGGGAAGGGCCAAATGATGAAAGCCTTTAACAATGTTGTGTATGACATCAATATTGCCGCTATATCAGAGTTGTTACCAACAGCGGTGAAGGCCGGGCTTGATCCCAGTCTCTTGGAGCAGCTTTTTACCACCGGCTCCAGCCGCAGTTTTGCGTCTGAACACTTTGTTCCCCGCATGGTGCAGCGACAGTTCACCGGTGATTACGCCATGCAAGGGGCCTATAAAGACATCATCAACGTTCAGCAGGCGACGTCTGATTTTTCAGATGAAACTCCAATGTTCGATGCCATGGTTGAGACTTATGAAAAAGCCATGGATATGGGGTTTGGTAAGGAATCAAAAAGCGCCATGCTTAAAGTCTTCGAAAAAAGTTTCGGCGTAATCGTATCAAAGACAAATGAGAAAGAATGAATTTGGCTGAATAGGGGAAAGTTTATGTGAGCCTCTTTTCTTAACAGCAAGTTACTCCCATATCCTATATATATTATTTATTTAAACGAGGGCACCACCATGGATGATCAAACACGCATAGAATTAGAAGCCGCCGCTTTTCGAGGTTTGGTTAAACACCTACAAGACCGAAAAGATGTGCAAAATATTGACCTGATGAACTTAGCTGGGTTTTGCCGCAACTGTTTATCAAAATGGTACATGGCCGCCGCCAAAGATAAAGGTGAAGATGTGGATTATGATGCAGCCCGCCAAGTGGTTTACGGCATGACGTATGATGAATGGAAATGCAATCACCAATTGCCAGCGTCGGACGCGCAAAAACAAAAATTTGAAGACACAAAACTGATCCACGCCAAAATTAACGGTCATAAGTAAGCGCGTAGTTCTTTTGTCGCCACATACGCATGAGCTATAGCCATCGTCTGGATATGACGTTTTGGAGCGGGATGCACGTGGGCATTTGTGGTCACTGATGCGTATCTGCGAACTTTTTTACCCGCCCTGAAATTGCGCCAATTGACGAATCGTGTCATGTGGAACGCG
>JAPKAX010000187.1 GCA_028825025.1 Rhodospirillales bacterium
CTTCTGGATTAGCATCCATTTCTGGAGGAAGTGTCTCGTCAAATTCCACCGTTAATTCCGCCGCTAATATTGCATCGTCGGGGTTATCTTCCATACCCACTAAATCGGTATCATCATCGGTGACCTTCGTGCGTGGGCCATCATCGTCGATATCGATATCTTCGTCATCATTGGTTTTTTTACGTTTGAAAAAATCTAAAAGATCCACAATACCCCTCGCGCGAGATGAATTCTAAAACAAAACCCTAGTTCGCTTTTATCTCTGCATTTGTAATAAATAAAGAAACACCGCTGATCAAATCAAGGGCCCGCGTCAATTGATAATCAACAGGTGCCTCTTCAGCTTTATCATCCTTGGTCGATTTTCCATCCTTCGTATCCTTACCCTCAGATGTTTCTTTTACATTGTCGTTCTTCAAAGCCCCCTTTAAATCGGCTTCGCGGCGTTGTGACTTTTTGCCAATTGTCTCGATCTTTGCTGGCTCAACAAGGATATCAGGTGTTACCCCCTCGCCTTGAATAGATCGCCCTGAAGGGGTGTAGTAACGTGATGTCGTCAATCGCATAGCCCCATGGCCCGGCAACGGCATAATCGTTTGCACAGACCCTTTACCAAATGATTGGGTGCCTAATATAACAGCTCTTTTGTGGTCTTGTAAGGCCCCAGCAACTATTTCAGATGCCGATGCAGACCCTCCGTTAATAAGAACAACAACCGGCTTTCCTTTAGCCAAATCACCGGGGCGCGCACTAAACCGGCTGGTGTCTTCAGCATTTCTGGAGCGGGTGGATACAATTTCACCGCGCTCTAAAAAGGAGTCAGAAACGGCAATTGCTTGATCCAAGAGCCCGCCCGGATTGTTCCGTAAATCCAAAACAATCCCAAGCAAGTCATCGCCCAATTCTTTGTTGAACTTATCAACCGCTTTTTTCAGGCCTGAATTAGATTGTTCGGTAAAGGATGTAATCCGTACATA
Source organism: Rhodospirillales bacterium (assembly GCA_028825025.1). GTDB lineage: Bacteria > Pseudomonadota > Alphaproteobacteria > Rhodospirillales > Casp-alpha2 > JABMNT01. The sequence goes on from JAPKAX010000187.1 coordinate 978, forward strand.
GCCAATTTTGCCTTCAAGTCGTGAACGGATCGACGTAATTTTAATAACCGCCCGGGTGACCGTGACATCAAAGGGGTCTGGAGTGCCTTTACGGCGTATTGTCAGCTTGATATCAAACCCAACTTTACCACGCATTTTTTCAACGGCATCTTGCAAAGTCATCCCTTGCACCATTTCTCCATCCAAATGGGTAATATAATCTCCAGCCTCGATTCCGGCACGGTAAGCAGGTGTATCGTCAATGGGTGAAATGACTTTAACGACGCCATTTTCCATCGAAACTTGAATGCCAAGACCACCAAATGCACCGCGCGTATTGACCTGCATTTCTTTGTAATTTTTTAAATTCATGTAACTGGAATGCGGGTCCAGCGATGTTAGCATGCCGGTTATGGCGGCCTCGATCAGCTCTTCATCTGTTGGCGCTTCGACATAATCACTGCGGACACGTTCAAACACATCGCCAAACAAGTTCAAAAGCCGGTAAGTGTCAGCACTATTTTTTTCTTCTTCAGCGTCCGCTGCTGACACGGTTTGGTATGAATTCCACACCAAACATGCGAATCCGACAACAATTGCTACACCTAAATTTTTTAATTTCATCCGCTTACCTTACTTTTTTGCCTGTTTACCGTGCCCCGCAAGCCACGGCAAAGGATTTATAGGTTGCCCCCCACGTCGTAATTCTAAATACAGCGAAGGCTTACGCCCTTTATTCTTAGTTTGGATGCGGCCCATAATACCGACCGGCTCTCCCCCTAGTAACCATTGCCCAACAATAACGTCAATACGCCCCATTCCAGCAAGAAGAGTATGATATCCTGCCCCGTGTTCTATGATCAAGAGCCTGCCATACCCACGGAAGAGACCAGTGAACGCAACCCGCCCCTCATAGGGAGCAATAACTTGTGCTTCTGACATGACGCTTATGGTCACGCCTTTATGGGTTAACCCACCGGTGCCTGTTTGTCCAAACAAGGCTTTAACATTGCCCACTGCGGGAAAAGGCAATTTACCCTTAGCAATATCAATTGGCTTTCCAGTATAGTCTGCTGGGGGCTCAGCAACGACTACGGCAGGTTTTCGGCCTTGTTTTTTGGCAAGTTTTTGCGCTTTTTCTTGGGCTTTACGTTGTTTTTTTAGCTCGTTAAGACGATGCATTAAATCGCGCAAAGATCGCGCTTCTTTGCTCAACACTTTTGCTTTGCGGTCAACAATTGCTGTTTTAGCAACGGTCCGGCGGTGCAACCTTGATTTCCGCCCCAGCAACGTCCGTAACAGTTTTCGTTGCCCTTGAAGCTCCATATTCGCTTCGTTCAATTCTTCGCTATGACGCTGGGCTTGCTGCTGATTAAACGCCAAAGCGCTCAAATCATCACTTAAAACCAGCGCGCGGCGCGCCAGTTTGGGCATTGTTGAGCGCAAAAGTATTGCTGTTCGAACCGTATCACCGGGCGATGTCGGTTGTACGATCACGGCTTCTGGTGGGTATTGAGCAACCCGTTGCAAGGCTTGTAAAACACCACCCATCTGTTTGCGACGTTTCCGCAATGAAGTCGTTTTTTCAGCTAATTCAGCCGTTAACTGTTTCAGTTTTTTGGATAGCTCGCCAACCCGCGTTTCATGATCTTGGATTAGCGCTGCGGCGGAAACCATACCGTTACGTAATCGCTTAATATCATTATCTAAGTTAGCTGCTTTATCCTTCAAGAGCTGACGCTTGTTCTGGGTTGCTTTTAGCGCTTTACTAATATCTTGCAGCCGTTGATCTGGGGCCTTTTCAGTGTTTTGATTAACAGGATCATTTGGGCGTTTAAGTTTATCCGTTGCAGATGATTGAGCAAAAGCGGCACCGTCACACATAAATAACAAGGAACCCCCGGCCAAACACATAAACACGGATTGTTTGAAAAAAGAAATCATCTTATTTAGCTGGCGCATTTCGTACGTTTTCGCCATCTAATAACGAACGTCCAGTCATTTCAGCCGGCTGCTCCAAGCCCATTAACTGGAGCAAGGTAGGAGCCACATCGCACAGCCGCCCCGCATTCAAACCCCTAACCCAATCGGGTGCATTAATCAACAAAGACGGTACAACATTTAAGGTATGCTGCGTATGGGGCTCATGAGTTTCGGCATCATACATGCTTTCGCAATTGCCATGATCCGCGGTTACGAACAACGTGCCATAAGCATCCAAAATTGACGCTTCCAAGCGCCCTAAACAGCTATCCAAGGTTTGTGCGGCTATAATCGCAGCTTCTAGAACGCCCGTATGACCAACCATATCTCCATTTGCATAATTAACGATAATCAGTCCAAAGTCCCCATTGGCAATCGCGTTCACAAGCTTATCGGTTAATTCTGGTGCCGACATTTCAGGCTGCAAATCATAGGTTGCCACATTAGGCGATGGGACCAGAATGCGTTCTTCACCTTCGAACTCCGCTTCGCGCCCCCCATTTAAAAAGAACGTCACATGGGCATATTTTTCAGTCTCAGCTATGCGCAATTGCTTGAGCCCTGCGGTGGCGACAACTTCACCCAAAATCCCTGTCAACGAAGACGACGGGAACATGCAGTCCATCCGCTCAGATAAATGAGAAGAATATTCAACCATCCCTAAGCGCGCAGAAAAATCAACAATACCACTCCGCTCAAAGCCATCAAAATCAGGATCGATTAAGCTGGCCAATACTTCACGTGCCCGATCAGCCCTGAAATGCGACATCAAAACGCCATCGCCATCGTTAATTCCAGCGTATCCACCAATCACACACGGCAAAATAAATTCATCCGTTTGCCCCGCCTCATAGGCATTTTGAATGCCCACCAATGGGTCAACAACGGCTATCCCTTGGCCTTTTACCATGGCATCATAGGCTTTCTCGACCCGGCCCCAGCGGTTGTCCCGATCCAGCGCATAATAACGCCCTGTAACCGTGGCGATTTGGCAGTTCGGAATATCGCGTGTGGCTTCTAAAAATTGGCTTAAAAATTTATAGCCTTTTTTGGGCGGTGTATCGCGACCGTCCATAAAGGCGTGAATGGCGATGGGGATTTGAGCATCCCCCAAAATTTGTGCTAAGGCGACAATATGCGCTTGATGTGAATGTACCCCACCCGGCGACATTAAACCCAATAAATGACACGTCCCACCCGATACTTTTAAAGCCTTTATATATGCCAGCAGCGCCACATTTTTGGCCATCGACCCATCTGCCACAGCCGCATCAATACGGGGTAAGTCTTGCATCACAATCCGCCCCGCACCCAAATTCATGTGACCAACTTCTGAATTACCCATTTGCCCAGCGGGTAAACCCACCTGTTCCGCCGATGCATCGAGTGTGGCTTTTGGTACAGTCGCGACCAATCGGTCCCAATTTGGCGTATTGGCCAAAGCAATTGCATTGTTTTCAGTCTCCATGCGCTCTCCCCATCCATCAAAGATGCAAAGAACAACGGGACCACGGCGGGGTGAATTTGTATGTTGTGTAGACATAGGTAAATATAGCGCTTTCAGAAACGATTATACAGCCTTGATGCAGGAATATTGAAGATCAAAGCCTTATGACGGCATTAAGCACCAAGGTCAACGCGACGGTAACTGGAGTTAGGTGTCATACCAAGGACCGAAGGAAGCCGTTTTATGGGTATTACCAGTCATCTTCGGCCTTGGGCGCACTTTTGATTAAGTTCTGAAGTGCCGTTCGAATATCGGTATCTGTGATGGTAGATAACTGAATGACTGACCGAATGGCGTCAGCATCCAAGTTTATGACATCCGATGTTCGCAATTTTGATTTGGCTGAAAAATCCAAATCGGATAAGCCCCAGAAAAAATAATTAATAGATACATCTAATAACTGTGCCATTTTAATCAGCCGCCCCCCCGAACACGTCACCGTATGAAGCTATATGCTCCCGTAAAGCCAGCCCGCATAAGGGCGATCATCGAATATCAAAGTGGTTATGTATCGATCTTCTGGGGTGTATATTTCTTGGCCCATGGACAAACCAAAAAGGGTTGATTTATTTTCGTCTTGAGCGATCTGCTCCAAAAACTTCCGAACCACTTGCAGCAGTTTTATAGTATCGCCTTCGGGGGATAACCAAGACACGCGAATGCCGTTGGTGTAATGTTGACCAGCACCTGAAAACAAATTGTTTTCGAACTGTAAATAAAGCGTCCCCAGCTCTCTTTTATCGCCCCCATCCGCATAAACGGAACCTGTGAACAGGCACAATGCGCTAAACAGAACAAAGACACACTTATTCAAGATGCGTAAATAATTTTGGATTGCACTCAATTTGTAATTCAAATTTCTTTATTTATTGTAAGCGTTGATCATTATGTAAAAAACAACATATTTCCTTATGAAAGGTTTAGAAGATGATTTATAGTTTGGATGGTAAAAACATTAAAACAGATGGTGATGATTATTACATAGCCCCCACCGCCTCCGTAATTGGCGATGTGACTTTAATGAAAGACGCCAGCGTTTGGTTTGGCGCAACGCTGCGCGGCGATAATGACCCGATCATTATTGGTGAAGGCACCAATGTTCAAGATGGTAGCATGATCCACTCCGATCCCGGTTTTGGCGCAACCCTTGGCAATAACGTCAGCATTGGCCACATGGTTATGCTTCATGGCTGCACCATTGGTGATGGCACTTTGATTGGCATTGGCAGTGTTATTTTGAACGGCGCTGTGATTGGTAAAAACTGCCTTATTGGAGCCAACTCAATGATAACTGAAGGCAAAAACATTCCCGATAATTCGGTTGTTATGGGATCACCAGGAAAAATTATTCGCCAAACATCTGAAGCTGATTTAAAAATGATCGCCAACCCCGGCCCGCACTACGTAGCGCGCTATAAAATGTACAAACAACAGCTTGAAGAACAAGGCTAAGATTTAAACCATATATATAACGGGCAATTTATTAAAGTCGTCCCATATACAATGGTATCACAATAGCTCAAAAAAGGTTTGCCGAAATGCTTTTCTTATCTGACAAGAAACCCAAAATCCCATCTGCGTCTGAAGCCTTATCTGGCCGCGATAACGCCATGTTTATTCCCAAACATCACTATGTAAATGGTGCACCCTTAACGGGCCCTTTTGCCGATGGGTTAGAACAAATCATTGTTGGTATTGGCTGTTTTTGGGGTGCGGAACAGATTTTTTGGCAATTGCCGGGGATTTATACAACAGCCGTTGGTTATGCGGCGGGCCACACGCCCAACCCAAATTATGAGGAAGTGTGTTCAGGGCAAACCGGACATAATGAAGTGGTGTTGGTGGTTTATGACCCGAACCAAATTGAATTGGGTGCGATCCTAAAAGCCTTTTGGGAAGGCCACAACCCAACGCAAGGCATGCGCCAAGGCAACGATGCAGGGACCCAATACCGCTCCGGTATTTATTGCCCAACCAAAGACCAGCTCAAAGCCGCAGAAGCATCGCGCACGGTTTTTCAAAAGAACTTAAAAGCCGTTGGATTAGGGAAAATCACAACTGAAATCCTAGACGCCCC
>JAPKAX010000188.1 GCA_028825025.1 Rhodospirillales bacterium
TTACCAATGACGTGCTCTACCCCTGAGCTACGACGGCTTATGCCCTATTCAAGCGAGCAAAACATGCCATAGGGACTGGCCCTAATCAAGCCCACAATTGATTATCCAATGCTAATTGTTGACCTGAGGTCTGAGGGCTTTAAATATAGGCCATTATTAGCCTTTAAAATCATATGGAATGCGCAATGAGTGAAGAAGAATTTGGACCTGTTGATACCACTGGGATCGTTAAAGCTTCTAAAAAAGTCCTGCGGGAACAGCGTGATGCTCGGTTAACCAAGTCGTTGCGCGAGAATTTAACCCGGCGAAAATCGCAAATTCGGGCGCGCAACGGTCAAAACCCGGTAAGCGAAACCGATGCCGCCGACGATTAAGACCCTATTAAATGTTTCCATGCCATAATTCATATACATTTTATTACTAATCACACGGTATCATTTATCGTTTGCACTCAGTGGCTTGAGGCCTTGGGGTGCATCAACTAAAAGCCCTCAATGCACAGGCCGACACACCTCATAGTTCAACGGATACATTATGGATCAAATTAAAATTCGCGGCGGAAAACCCTTACACGGCATCATCCACATTAGTGGCGCCAAAAATGCTGCATTGCCCTTGATGGCGGCGTGCTTATTAAGCGACCAGCCCCTTAATTTATCGAACCTTCCCCATTTGGCTGACATCGCGACCATGACCAATTTGCTGACTGAATTAGGCGTAAACGTTTCCATGAATGGAGCCGCCCCCGTTGGATATACTGGCCGGGTTTTTACGTTGGACGCAAAAAACCCCACCGATATCATTGCCCCTTATGAATTGGTCCGCAAAATGCGCGCATCGGTTTTGGTTTTGGGCCCGTTGTTGGCACGCCAAGGCCGGGCCCGGGTCTCATTACCCGGTGGCTGTGCGATCGGCACCCGCCCCGTCGATTTGCATTTAAAAGCATTGGAGCAAATGGGAGCCGAAATCGAATTAAAGGAAGGCTATATTGATGCAAAAGCTGAAAATGGGCTGAAGGGCTGTCATGTTATTTTCCCTATGGTTACCGTTGGCGGGACTGAAAATATTCTGATGGCTGCAACTTTAGCTCAAGGCGAGACGGTGATTGGTAACGCGGCACGTGAACCTGAGATTGGTGATTTGGCAAAATGCTTGGTTGCTATGGGAGCCAAAATTGAGGGCATTGGTACTGACACGCTAAAAGTTCAAGGCGTAAAAAAATTGCATGGAGCAGATCATGCCGTTTTGCCTGACCGGATTGAAACCGGAACCTACGCGGTCGCCGCGGCGATCACGGGTGGTGCGATTTTATTAAAAGGCGCTCGGCTTGATTTGATTGAAGCGGTCGTTGATGTGCTGAGCCGGGTTGGTGTTGAATTTGAAGATACGGATAGAGGCCTACGGGTAAGCCGAACTAACGGCAATTTAAAAGGCGTTGATTTGATGACCGAGCCGTACCCCGGTTTTCCGACCGATATGCAGGCGCAATTTATGGCGTTGATGACGGTTGCAGATGGGGCCTCAATGATTACTGAAACAATTTTTGAAAACCGCTTTATGCACGTTCCTGAATTGCACCGCATGGGGGCTGATATTAACGTTCAAGGCCGCTCAGCCATTGTTCGTGGAAACCAAAAACTATCCGGCGCTCCGGTCATGGCAACCGATTTACGGGCATCTGTGTCCATGGTGTTGGCCGGGTTAGCAGCCGAAGGCGAGACCTTAATTAATCGGGTATATCACTTAGACCGTGGCTACGAGCGTTTGGAAGAAAAACTAAGTGCCTGCGGTGCGGACATTGAACGGGTTCGGGAGCAGACTTAGCTTCAAATCATGTAGTGGGAGTCTAAAGGGCTCACATTTATTCTGATCGCTATTTCTGAAATTGGCGATAAAAGTCAGGTGGTTTGTATAACTTTGGCCGCGAGACATGGCCGTTAAATGCTGATTATTTATGGGGCACTGGCAGCTTTCAGTGTGCTCAATGGGGCTGCTGTATTGTTAGGTTCCGCTTTTACCGCTTGGCTTCCAGAAGCTTCGATACTCGTTACCATGACCATTTTATTTTAAGCCTTTGGCATTCACTCTTTAATACATAGCGATGAAGGCGAAGAAGTGTGTGACACATGTGGGGAGAGCTAAAAGTGCGAAGGCTTTTTGGATCGTTATATTTGCAGTCATCAGCAAGGTATCACCACCCATTTGTTGTGCTAAAGTATAAGCAGACGATGCCGTGGGTGCTGTTGCGAAAAAAAGCGCAATTATTGTTTCAAGTTCCAACAGGCCGAAATGGCGCGCAAGCAAAACAACAACAAGCGGAAAGATAACAAATTTACCTGCAATCAATATAAAGAGAGCCAGGACCGATGTTTGCATCGCGCGTAATCGTAAATTATAGCTCCAACGCACATTAGGACAATGGGAAGTGCTGCATTCCCGATAACCCGAGTTGTTTTGTGTAGCACCTAGATCTCTCCGACCTGTAAAGTTCATTGCGGTCCCCTTACCGATGGACAGCAAAAGAGGGTTGTGCGCCAGATCATACAGGACGGCTCGCATGATGCTTCCCTGCTGTTCTCCCCGGTCGAGAAAAACCATCAAAGGTACAATGACCAGATTGGTAATTGAGACCAGAATTGCCGTCGCCAATGTGGATAACGATAAGCCAGTACTGCTAAAAACCCTGTCGGCGATGAATAGGGTGATAAAAACTTTATGAGGCGCAGCGCCTTACATAATTGAACTGATAGAGGGAGGGGCAAAACCAAGCCCATGAGCAATGCCAATAGCGAAAATGAGAGCGCAAAGAAACTCACTTAAAATGACTATTGCATGGGTGCCAACGAGTTAGAGGGAAATCTCGATTGTCGAGGCCTTATGTAAGAGCAGCGCGGGCATCAATACCCAACAGGCGAGCTTGTTATTGAGATTCCAAAATTCAAAATTTGGAATGCCCTTACTGCGCAATAAATACCCCAGAACAATAATCAGGAATACATGTACTATCGAAAAAAAGGTCAGCGATCAGGCTCACGCGATACACCTTCACAATTGAGATGACGCAACGGGACCTAAATCCGTTGTCCAAACTTACGTCTATATGTTCTTATCAGAAAACGAAAAAACCCCCTAAATAATCGGGCTTTTTAAATCGATAAATCCACATAGAGCTTACCTAGGAGCGACGACCATGGTCATCAAACGGCCTTCGGTTTTTGGAAACTGCTCGACCTTTGCGACTTCTTCAACGTCGTCGCGCACTCGGTTCAGAACCTTAAGGCCTAAATCTTGGTGAGCCATTTCACGGCCGCGGAAACGAATGGTCATTTTGACTTTGTCGCCGTGCTCTAAAAACTTAAACACAGAGCGCATTTTGACTTGGTAGTCATGCTCGTCAATAACCGGGCGCATCTTGATCTCTTTGACTTCGATGACCTTTTGTTTTTTGCGTGCTTCGTTGGCTTTTTTCTGGGCTTCGTATTTATACTTACCGTAATCGAGAATTTTGCACACAGGCGGTTTGACGTTGGGAGATATCTCCACCAAATCCAAACCCACTTCTGCCGCCATTTCCATGGCTTCTGGGGTAGCCACTACGCCAACCTGTTCACCATCGGCATCAATTAAGCGAACTTCGCTCACTTCAATCATATCGTTCACTCGCGGGCCCTCTCGGGATGGCGACTGCTGCATTGGACGACGTGCTATTTAAAAATCTCCTGTTATCGTTACGGTAATTCGTGTTCAAATGTTTGAAAGGGTCCTAGCTCGCAGCCTAATCTAGGTCGGCGGGGCTAATGGCTTCTTTTTTAAGTGTAGCGACTGCTTGTTTAAGTGCAAGGATTTCCTGTTCTTTTCCACCAAGTCTTCGCATGGCAACGGTTTGTTCTTCAGCTTCACGCTTACCAACAACCAAAATGACCGGTACTTTGGCGTGTGAATGCTCGCGAACCTTGTAATTAATCTTCTCGTTGCGGATATCCAATTCGGCCTTAATGCCAGCCTTCTTCAGTTCTGCCAACACGGTTTCCGCATAAGGGTCGGCATCGCCAGTAATGGTTGCCACAACAACTTGCACCGGAGCCAACCAGAATGGGAAGCGGCCAGCGTAGTTTTCGATCAAAATACCAATAAAGCGTTCGAACGAGCCCAAAATAGCGCGGTGCAACATAACAGGGCGATGCTTTTCACCGTCTTCTGCAATGTAATGCGCGTCTAAGCGCTCGGGCAGAACAAAATCTACCTGCAACGTGCCACATTGCCAATCGCGGCCAATCGCATCACGCAAAACAAATTCAAGCTTTGGTCCATAAAATGCCCCTTCGCCGGGGTTCATTACCAAGTCAACGCCACACGCCGTGGTCGCTTCGTGCAAAGCTTTTTCGGCCCGATCCCAAACTTCGTCAGAACCGGCCCGTACATCGGGGCGATCCGAGAATTTGACGACAAAATCTTCAAAGCCGAAGTCTTTATATATTTTGGTCAGCAATTCGATAAAAATTTTGGTTTCGGATTGAATTTGATCTTCGCGACAAAAAATATGTGCGTCATCTTGAGTAAATGCCCGAACCCGCATAAGCCCGTGCAACGCGCCCGATGGCTCATTGCGATGGCACGATCCAAATTCCGCCATGCGCAACGGCAAATCGCGGTAGCTGGTTTGGCCTTGCTTGAAAATCTGCACATGACACGGGCAGTTCATGGGCTTGATCGCCAAAACTTTGTCTTCGGCTTCTGAAATAAACATGGCATCGCGGAACTTTTCCCAATGGCCTGACTGTTCCCACAGGGACCGGTCAACCATTTGCGGCGTGTTCACTTCAACGTATCCGCCGTCGTCTAAGCGTTTGCGCATGTACTCTTGAACGGTCCGATAAAACGTCCAGCCTTTGGGGTGCCAAAAGACCGAACCGGCAGCCTGTTCTTGTTGGTGGAACAAGCTCATTTCTTTGCCTAAGCGGCGGTGATCCCGCTTTTCGGCTTCTTCGATCATGTGTAAATAGGCTTTTAATTCTTTGTCATTGCGCCATGCGGTTCCATAAACGCGCTGAAGCATGGCGTTATTGGAATCACCACGCCAATAAGCCCCTGCCAATTTCATCAGCTTGAACGATTTGCCAATGCGTCCAGTGGATGGCAAATGCGGCCCCCGACACAAATCGAACCATTTTCCTTGGCGGTAAATGCCAATGTCTTCGCCTGCGGGTAAACCTTCAATCAGCTCGGCCTTGTACGATTCACCCATGTCAGAGAACGTTTTAATGGCGTCGTCGTAGCCCCAAACTTCGCGCTCGAACGGGTCATTGCGATCAATGATTTCAACCATTTTCTTTTCCATGGCAGTCAAGTCATCGAGGGTGAACGGTTTGTCGCGGGCGAAATCGTAATAAAAGCCGTTTTCGATGGACGGTCCAATGGTCACTTGCGTACCCGGAAATAATTCCTGTACCGCTTCCGCTAACACGTGCGCCGTGTCGTGACGGATCAGCTCCAGCGCTTCGTCATCTTTAAGCGTAACAATGGAAACATCGCAATCGGTATCCATAGAGGTCGCTAAATCGCACAGCGCTCCATTGATGTTTATTGCCAAGGCCGCTTTGGCAAGGCCTGGGCCAATATCAACCGCCAATTCTAAGCCCGTAACAGGGCCTTCAAATTTCCGTTCACTGCCGTCGGGAAGCTTTAACGCAACCATTTAAAATCTCAATCTTAAAAAACCTATAAGAAGCACGGAATTTAGGCATTCCCAAGCGTCTGTCAAGGACAGAGAAACCAACGGGCACCGCCGGGGAGGATTATTTACACAAAATAAAATTAATTGGAAAATAAACTTTATAAAGGAATAAATACATTACAAATACTAAAAATTATGTTTGGTTGATGTCAATTAGGACTTCCATGCAAAAATAAGGAAGATGCAGAGATCGTCGTAAGTACATTTGCGCTCCACCCGGATCACAATCAAAAAAAGATATGAATGTACGAGAGGGATGTTTGTGCGTGTCATCGACAAGGTCCTTGAAGACACCTAATTGATTTATCAAATCATTGTTCATGATCTTGATGCTATTAAACTTGTTAAGCGTGGAGAACAAAACGCTATTCAGCGTCCATATAACCAAATATTTAGGAATTATATTAAAGGCGTCTGCGGCAAAGATTGGGTGGGGGACGAAGAGCCTAGACCTTTTGTTTAATTATGCAGGCATATTCCAATCAAGATTTCAAAACCAAAGACGGTCGGTTGATTTCCGATGGGGATGCGCTGACCCATCAAGATGATTTATCCAAAGAGCTGGGCGAAGGGGCGCTTGTGTTATCTCGCGCTGCTGTTAAACACATCGGCGCGGGTGAACGAACAGCAGGTGATGACGGACATTCGGGGTAGAATCGGCACCGGCCTTCGCACTCCGTTTTGAATGCGTAAACAAGAGATTGCGGAGTTGACGCATGATCCGGCTTATTTGGAACAAATAAACTCGCGCCATAAAAA
>JAPKAX010000189.1 GCA_028825025.1 Rhodospirillales bacterium
AATGCCGTCTGCCTCCTGCATGGGACTGTCAAATGTTGCCGTATCAATGACCGTTTTTGGATCAAACAAAACTAGATCAGCAAACGCTCCCTCACGGATAATTCCACGATTTTGAATACCAAAGCGCTGGGCAGTAGTATAAGTCATTTTGCGAATTGCGTCTTCAAGGCTGAACAAGCCTAATTCGCGGCTGTAATGTCCCAAAACGCGCGGAAACGTACCCCACAATCTGGGGTGTGGGTGTCCGTACCCCGAAATCCCATCTGAACCGATTACTGTCTTCGGGTGCTTTAGAATTCTCTGCACATCGTTTTCGTCCATCGTAAAAAACACACCTCCAGCAGGCATTAGCCTTTCAACGGTTTCTCCTGCTGTCAAACCCAATGATTGGACCAGCTCTGATAGCTCTCGGTTTGCAGCTTCTGGCATCCCGTCTGACCATGTTATTAAAACTTTACTGGCGCGGTTCTCGTTTCCTGCGCCCAACATAGTCGAACTGGCAATGTAGGGATAAGCATCTAATCCAATATTTAAATATTCGCCGATTTCATCGATTTTTGCAAGTGTCTCAAGAGAACGTCCATGGTTATTCTTTCCAGCACATTTGTGGTGTGAGATTACAACTTCGACCGCCGCTTCACGTCCAATTCGCGCTGTTTCTTCGATCGACTTCATAACACCGTCCGCTTCATCTCGCATGTGGGTTACATAAATTCCGTTATACGGGACAAGCGACTTGCAAAGCTCTATGACCTCTTCGGTTGGGGCTGCTTTAGCGGGTGGATAAAACAATCCGGTTGAAAGGCCGATGGCACCTTGTTCCAGTGAACGCACTAGGTCGGTATTCATCAAAGAAATCTCACGGTCAGTCGCGGGTTGATCCAAATTTTCCATACTCGAAAATCTGAGCGTTGAGTGTCCCACCAAACAAACACTGTTGACTGAAGAGGGTGCCTCATCAAGTGATGAAAAGTAGCTTTCAAAACTTGAGAAGAATTGTTTGCCATTCTTGGCGATCAAATTTAATGGAGGAGGTGCATTTTCCAAACTGTTGAGTGGCGCTAGACTTAGCCCACAGTTACCGTTTATGACAGTTGTAACACCCTGGGAGATCTTAAATGGCATAAATGGTGTCTGAAAGAGAGCATTATCATCATGAGCATGTGCATCGATAAATCCAGGCGCTAGCACCAACCCAGTCGCGTCAACAACTTGATGCCCATCCAAATCTCCAGTAGTTGAAATTTTTTCTATAATATCTGCACTTACCCCAACGGATGCCGTTATTCTACCATTGCCTGTGCCGTCAACAACGGTTGCATTGCGGAAGACTATATCGAAAGCCATTTAGTTCCTTTCATTTTCAAGTTGGCTAAGAAACCACACATCAAAGTTGGCTCCTGTCAATAATTTTGGGTTCAATAGGTTCAGCCCATCTAGCGGCCAGATGTAGAAGAATTACTAAAACTGCAATTGGAACTGCTATTGCAACGAATATTGTAGGAAAACTCATTACGTCTGCAGATGTGTTCATATGACGATATAAGAAGCCGCGCTGCAAATTCGTTTTGGGCCCATATACGCAGTACCACAGGATAGGTATCAGGTAGATCAAAACAGCCAGGCTTGAGACTATCTTTTTTGCAAGTTTAAGTAACCTTCCAGTGGTCTTTCCTTGTGTCAAAGATGGGTCAAATTTTTGTTTAAACGATATTGTGGCACCCAATAACCCAGCCCAAATCATCGCATAACGTGACAGTTCTTCTGTCCAGATAGGTGGAGAGTTAAAAATATACCTAGCAACAACTTGCAAGAGGACTAACCCAACCAAGATGACGAGAAACATAGCTGTAATTCTCTGCACCCAGTGATCCACTGCATTACTTGCTGCAAGTATTAGCTCAGCCATTGGATTAGCCCTTTGCATCGTAGGATAATTATCTATTTCCGGACCGTAGCAATCGCTTGTTTGTAGGTCTCAAGAGTTTCTGGTGATAATAGTTCAGCGTAAGTAGATGCGGCAGCAGCCTCGAATTTTTTACGTTCGCCGGCATCGAGGTCCGAAACGGTTACGCCGGCTTCAGAAAATTTTATGGATATTTTATCTGCCCAGTCAACAAGCCAAGCGCGGTTGGCTGCGATACCTGCTGAATTGGCAGCGTCAACATTAGCGCGTTCACTGGTGGAGAGTCCTGCATACCAATCTTCAGATACCAGAATTGGGCGCGCTGGAGGGAAAATTGCCATATTAGTAAAATGCTTTAGAAACTGTGTATGACCTGTTCGTATGGAGGAATTGGGCGCGTTCATGTATCCCTGTGCAATGCCTGTTTGTAGAGCGTTTGCAACCTCGGCCCATGACACAATGGTCGAGCTTGCTCCGAGTGCTGAATAAAATTTTACCTGTGACGCGTTCATTGCGCGCATACGAAGTTCAGACATGTCCAACAACTTGGTCACGGGAAGGTTTGTATTATGCATCCCGGCATCAAGTCCGGACATGTTGAACCCCATAAGGCGGACACCGTTTGGCACTAGATCTCTGTTTATGCGCTCAACTAGGTCCGAATTAGCCATTACTTTATCAAATTCATCCACGCCATTGAAAAGAAATGGCAGTGTAACCCCGCGCATGAACGGACTCATCGAAATTGGGGTACTTGAAGTCGCAAGATTAACCTGAATGAGACCCTGCGAAACTTGCCCAAGTCGCTCTTTCTCGTTGCCTATCGAATTAGATGGGAATATAGTTACACTCGATCCGAGAGATGTTATGGTGTTAGAAAATCCATGGGCATAGGCTGCTTCTGCATTCGAAGCGACGTCATCCTTTCCATTCATTGCAAGCTTAATTTCGTCTGCAAAGGATGCGCCTGTGGCAAAAATGAAGGCCATGGCAATTGCTGTCATCTTTTTAGTCAGTGTTGGCTTTGTAAGTGCAAGATATTTCATAGTATTCTCCTCTGGTGTCTTTGGGTTAAATTAATTTTAGTTACATAAGGCCAAGCGCAGTCGGCAACGCGGTTGTCAGCCCTGGGACAAGAACCAGAATAACCAACAACAGAACCTCTATTAGAAAAAATGGCAGTGTTGCGCGAATAAGTGTCCAGTAGTCCATCTCAAGAACTGATGCGATTATAATGAGTACTGCTCCAAGAGGTGGTGACAGCAGACCTGTGGTAATGTTGAAGCAGATGACTATTCCTAAGTGGACGGGATCAACTCCCATTTGCAGCGCAACCGGTACAAATATTGGTGCTAAAAGCGCCACAGCCGCTTTGACATCCATGACCATGCCTGCAAAAAGAAATATTACGTTTATGACCAGCAAATACTGAAGTTTGCTGAGCCCAAGTGATACAACTAGGTCAGCAATTTTTTGTGGCCATTGCTCCAGTGCTGCCAAATAACTGAAGCTTGAAATCGCGACGAGTATGATGAAGATTGCTCCCAGCAGCACAGCAGTCCGGTTTAGGCACATTAAAATCTCAGTCATGCCTAGATTGCCATATGCAATGCCGACAATCAGAGCAGCACATACTGCAACACCGGCTGCCTCGGCGGGGGTCATAATTCCGAATAAGACCCCGCCCAAGATAATGACTGGCAGACCAAGTGCAGGTAGTGCTTTTAGCAAACTAGGCAGGAACTTTGGCAGGTCAATTCCGTTGCCTCCTGGATGATTATAGCGGTATGCAAAAAATGTGTTCAGTGCCATCAATACTGTTGCTAACAGCAGCCCTGGAACAACTCCTGCGGCAAAAAGTGCTGCAACCGGCGTATCCATAAGCGCTCCATAAAAAATAAGAATTACGCTTGGTGGAATAATTGGGCCGATGATTGAGGACGCGCCTGTTATCGCTGCCGCGTATTCACGTGTATATCCTCTGCGCTCCATTTCCGGTACTAGCGTCGTACTCAGCGCAGCCGCATCTGAAACAGCCGAGCCACTTACGCCGGCAAAAAATACACTCGTTAATACATTCACGTGGCCCAGCCCACCTTTTAGCCTCCCAACTATTGACATCGATAAATCAATTAGTGCGGCGGCAATTCCACCTCGGTTCATTAATTCTCCTGTCAGAATGAATAGTGGCATTGCCAAAAAGGCAAAAACATCTAGTTGACTGAACAACCGTTGTGGCAGAATTGCGAGATACAAGCTGTTTCCGCCAGCGATGAAACTCAGCACTGCTGTTGATCCAATGAAGTAAGCAATCGCCGACCCTGCCATTAAAGATGTAATTGCATAGATCAGAACCAACGTGCCGTTCATTTGAATTTTAATTCCCTAATAAAATGAAAGCAGGAAAAGACTGAGTAGGAATTCTATTGATTATATAATAACTCTAAGATGAACTAATCGATGCTGTCCAATACTAATAATCCTGCAACCGATACCAAAAAGGTATATGCTCTATGTTGTTTGAAAGGTTAAGAACCACATGCGCTTAGGCCATTTAAAAGTTTTTGTGTCGGTCTACGAAAATATGGGTGTGACTGCTGCAGCAAGAAAATTAAACATATCGCAGCCTCCGGTTAGCCGAATGCTACGCAGTTTTGAACAGAAGACAGGTCTGGAGTTGTTTCGGAGAGAAAGTGGTCGACTTTTTCCAACACCGGAAGCTGACTCCTTGTATTTGGAAGCTATCAATGTGCTTGAGCAGATTGATCAGTTCAATAAGTCAGCTGATGACCTTAGGGCTGGGCGTTCGCGGGCACTTGTCTTAAGTGGCGCCCTACCGCTGGGCCACGTCTTGTTTCCCTCAGTTTTGAAACACATCAGAAAGCGTTATCCTGAATGGCCGTTACATGTCAGAACGGCAGAGCTTAGTGACCAGATGGCTGCAATAGTAAAAGGAAATATTGATATCTCTGTCACCTTTGGGGAGGCGAAAATATCCGGAATCCAGAGCATCGAACTAGGTGAGAGCAAATTGCAACTTGTAACTCACAAAGATCATCCATTTGCTGGTCTAAAAAGCGTCAGCTTGTATGATTTGCAGGATAATGAAGTTATATCAGGTCCACCAGAAAGCCCACTCAGGATTGCCCTAGATCAGGTCACGGGTCCAGCCGAAAACATTTGTTCTCAGACGATTGTCTCGCGGTCAGTCACCCTGACCATCCGAATGGTTTCTGAGGGTATGGGTGTCGCGATAGTGGATCCGTTTTCAGTCGCAGCATTCGCCGATACTAATATTTCTATCGTTCAACTAAATGAATATATCCCTTTTAAAATTCAAGCACTGATAAAATCAGGTCGCATTTTGTCGAGCAAAGAAATTGAATTAATTCAATCAATAAAAGCTACAACACAGCGATATATAGCCAAAAATGGGGCCTGAATTTATTCAAATATACGAAATGTGATCGGTAAATCAGGTATTATACTCTACGAGATCGAGATGCCGACATCTCACCTGTTAGCCTGTACTTGTCAGATGTGTTGCTGTGAAAATACTATCAAATATAGTTATAATCGGCATACCAGCTTCGATTTAAAGCAGTTAATAAACATATTTTTAGAAAATTACAGGTTTAATTTACGTGAAATATTCTCCTGACGTAAGTAAATAAATATAACAAGACGGTGCCTTAACGGATGCAGTTTTGTTCTGCTAAGGTTCAAGGTGAAAGTAGGCAACTACCAGCCAATGGATAAATAAATCTCGTTGTTTTTCTGTGACTTTAATGGAGTGGTTTATATTAACTTTGTCATGTCTAGTAGGCGCGTCTTCACTCGGACCAAGTCTGGCATTGTTTTTTAAACGGTAATAAAAGTTGATCGAAGGACTGGTGTGGTTTTGGGTTAGCACACGCCTTAGATAACTTTTTTATGCAATTTGGTGGCGTCTGGAATTAGCCCCGCACCCATCAACTGAGATTCACTCTGCTTAAATTCAGTCCTAACCCGCAGTCTGACCTTTGCCGGGTGGCACTGGGCTGCCAGCTACAGGGGTTACTTAGCCCAATCCATACTTGCTCATGGGTGCAGAATCCCGGACTGGGGGGGGCGGATCATGGGTCGTGCGCCTTAGTTCACGGTCCTTTAATAGCGGTTTTGTAAATTCATTGGGGATTAGTTTCATTTGGATGCTGAGGTTGGAAAATTAAGCCATGAAGTAAGAACCAAGGTCAGAGGTTGTAGAGATCGCTTTTGGTGGATTAATTGGTAGCTGATCGCCCATCCAGTTGCGCAGTCAACGCGCTGCGCACTGCCGTTCGAGGGCTCGGTCTGCACGCCAATGCTGTGGCGTCGGTTGTGTAGGTTCATTTGGGAAGAGTTTTTGGAGGCCATTAAGGCTGGTAACCAGACTTTCGCAGGTAAATACACTAAGGGCTGTTGTGCTTTGTTAAATTTGCCTTTTTAAAGGCATATCACTCTGCACCTACCTGTAGGTGAGCAATGCCAAAGCACTCACGAATGCTACGGCTAGCATCGCAAAACGGGCAAGCTTTGGCGTGGGTCTGGGTATGATGAATGTTGCAC
>JAPKAX010000190.1 GCA_028825025.1 Rhodospirillales bacterium
TGAAAAAAATTCACCTTACGAATGTGGATTCCCTCCTTTTGATGATGCCCGCCATAAATTTGATGTTCGCTTCTATTTAGTAGCGATTCTTTTCATTATCTTTGATCTAGAAGTCGCCTTCCTTTTCCCTTGGGCTATTAGCTTGGGACAAATTGGAATGATGGGTTTTTGGTCAATGATCATTTTCTTAGGTATCCTTACCATCGGATTCGTCTACGAATGGCGCAAAGGAGCTTTGGAATGGGAGTAGAGACCTCAATGCAAGCAAACCAAGGAATGCCAATTCCACCGGGTGCAGATCAGGATTTGATCTTACAACAAGTAACGGGTGAATTGCAGGACAAAGGTTTCGTTCTGGCTAACGTCGACAAAGTCGTTAATTGGGCTAGAACTGGGTCGTTATGGCCCATGACTTTCGGGCTGGCATGTTGTGCTGTGGAAATGATCCACGCCTACATGCCGCGTTATGATTTGGACCGCTTTGGCGTTGTTCCACGTCCAAGCCCGCGTCAATCTGACGTTATTATTGTTGCTGGCACGCTTACCAATAAAATGGCCCCGGCGTTCCGCAAGGTATACGATCAAATGGCTGAGCCCCGTTATGTGATCTCTATGGGATCATGTGCTAACGGCGGTGGTTATTATCATTATTCATATTCCGTTGTTCGCGGATGCGATCGGGTTGTTCCTGTGGACGTTTATGTTCCGGGGTGCCCCCCAACAGCTGAAGCCCTGATTTATGGTGTGATGCAGTTACAAAAGAAAATCAAACGAACAGGGACGATCTGGCGTTAAGTCAAATTGTACCCATTTTTTAGAATTGGCCGGACTTAGGCATGGATCTCGATATTAAAGAACTTGGCGAATACATCTCCAACACGATTAGTGCCAATGTGGATGACGTTGCTTTCGCTCAGGATGAGTTAACATTATCTGTTCCTGTGGCGTCACTTATCAAAGTGCTTAGCTTTTTACGTGATGATGCAAATTGTCAGTTCAAGCAATTAATGGACGTTTGTGGCATTGATTACCCTGCCCAAGAAAAGCGTTTTGGAGTTGTTTACAACTTGTTAAGCTTAACTTTGAACTTACGCGTTCGGGTTAAAGTTTGGACCGATGAAGACACGCCTGTTCCTACAGCAACGGGGCTATTTAGTTCCGCAAACTGGTTCGAACGTGAAGTTTGGGACATGTATGGTGTGTATTTTTCAGAGCATCCTGATTTACGCCGTATTTTGACCGACTACGGTTTTGAAGGCCACCCCTTACGCAAAGATTTTCCGCTGACCGGTTATGTCGAGTTGCGTTATGATGAAGAACAAAAGCGCGTTGTTTACGAACCCGTAAAGTTGACACAAGACTTCCGTTCTTTCGACTTCTTAAGCCCATGGGAAGGCCCTAAAGCCGTTCTACCTGGTGATGAGAAAGCCGACGAGATTGAGAATGAGGACGCATCCTGATGGCTGTAACAGAAATCAAGAATTACAATTTAAATTTTGGCCCTCAGCATCCAGCCGCCCACGGTGTGTTGCGCATGGTGCTTGAAATGGACGGTGAAATCATTGAGCGTTGTGATCCTCATATTGGATTGCTTCATCGCGGTACAGAAAAGTTAATTGAACATAAAACATACGTTCAAGCTGTTCCTTACTTTGATCGTCTTGATTATGTGGCTCCCCAAAACCAAGAACATGCATTCGCACTAGCGACGGAAAAGCTTTTAGGCATTCAAGCCCCGCCACGGGCTCAATACATCCGTGTTCTGTTTGCGGAAATCGGCCGTATTCTGAACCATTTGCTTAACATTACATCCTATACAATGGACGTTGGTGCCATGACCCCAATGCTTTGGGGCTTTGAAGAGCGCGAAGTGTTGATGGAGTTTTGTGAGCGGGTTTCTGGTGCACGGATGCACATGAATTACTTCCGCCCCGGTGGTGTAACTGCTGATATGCCTGCAGGCTTAGGCGATGACATTGCCGCTTGGGCCGATAGCTTTGTTGGCTTTATGGATGATCTTGAAACGCTGATTACTGAAAACCGTATTTTCAAACAGAGGACCGTTGATATTGGCGTTATTTCAGCCGAACAATGCTTTGATTGGGGTTTTTCCGGCCCCAACATCAGGGCTTCCGGTGTGGCTTGGGATTTACGTAAATCCCAACCTTATGATTGCTATGCCGATTTAGATTTTGATATCCCAATAGGTAAAAATGGTGATTGTTATGATCGTTATTTGGTCCGTATTTGGGAAATGCGCGAATCGTTGAAGATTATTCATCAGTGCATTGAAAAAATGCCCGGTGGGCCGGTTACGGTCGAAAACAATAAAATTTCTCCGCCGTCGCGCGCATCGATGAAATCATCAATGGAAGCGATGATCCATCACTTTAAATTATATACCGAAGGTTATCATGTGCCCGCTGGTGAAACGTACACCGCGGTTGAGGCACCTAAGGGAGAGTTTTCTGTATTCCTTGTATCGGATGGCACAAACAAACCCTATCGATGTAAAATTCGTGCCCCAGGATTTGCCCACTTGCAAGCCATGGAGTTTTTATCAAAAGGCCATATGCTGGCAGATGCTGTTGCAAATATCGGGTCTATTGATGTTGTATTTGGTGAGATTGATCGATGAATGAACAAGCACAAATGAGTGAACAACCGACAAACTTCGGTTTCAGTGACGAAAACGCGAAAGCAGCGGAAGCTGTTATTACGAAGTATCCAAAAGGCTGGAAAGCCAGTGCGGTTATGCCTTTGCTGGATTTAGCCCAACGTCAAAACGATGGCTGGTTGCCGCGTGTTGCTATGGATTATGTGGCTGACATGTTAAGCATGCCTCGCATTCGGGTTTATGAAGTCGCAACGTTCTATACGATGTATAACCTCAACCCTGTTGGTAAATATCACGTACAAGTTTGCACCAACTTACCTTGTTGGCTGCGCGGCTCAGACGCGATTGTTGGCAGTTGTAAAAGCAAGCTGGGTGTTGAATTTGGCGAAACCACCAAAGATAGATTGTTCACGCTGAGTGAAGCTGAATGTTTAGGGGCCTGTGTTAATGCACCCATGATGCAAATTAACGACGATTTTTATGAAGATTTAGATAGCGGTTCTACAGAATCCATTTTGGGCGAGCTTGCTGCGGGTAGCAAACCCAAAACAGGTTCGCAAATTGGCCGCGTTTCGTGCGAGCCTATAGATGGTTTAACCACTCTTACTCATCAGGCAGAAGCCCGTGCTGCAAAATTGGGAGTCGCCTAATGCTTGCAGATAAGGATCGCATCTTCTCGAACATTTATGGTTTAGAAGATCCATATTTAAAAGGCGCCAAAAAGCGGGGCGACTGGGATGGAACGAAAGCCATTTTAGAGCTTGGTCGTGAAGAGATTGTAAACCGGATAAAAGCATCTGGATTACGGGGGCGCGGTGGTGCTGGTTTCTCAACCGGAATGAAGTGGTCCTTTATGCCAAAAGAACCATCGGGTCGGCCTCATTATTTGGTGATCAATGCAGACGAAGGCGAGCCCGGAACCTGTAAAGACCGCGAAATTATGCGCCACGACCCGCACAAATTAATCGAAGGTGCATTGATTGCATCGTTCGCAATGGGTGCAAATGCTGCTTATTGCTATGTTCGGGGTGAGTTTTTCCGCGAAACAGAAGCCTTACAACGGGCTGTTGATGAAGCTTATGCAGTGGGCTTGATTGGCGACAATGCCTGTAAGTCTGGTTTTAAATTTGATTTCTACATTCACCGGGGTATGGGCTCCTATATTTGTGGTGAAGAAACCGCGTTGATTGAAAGCTTGGAAGGCAAAAAAGGCCAACCGCGCCTAAAGCCTCCGTTCCCAGCAAATGTCGGGCTTTATGGCGCACCAACAACGGTTAACAATGTTGAATCAATTGCGGTAGCTCCGGAAATTTTACGTCGTGGCTCTGAATGGTTTGCTGGCTTTGGACGCCCTAATAACACAGGGACCAAATTGTTTCTCATTTCCGGTCACGTCAATCAGCCGTGTTTAGTTGAGGAAGAAATGAGTATTCCGCTTAAAGAACTAATCGAAAAGCATGCCGGTGGTGTGCGTGGCGGTTGGGATAACCTAAAAGGCGTTATCCCTGGTGGAGCTTCCGTTCCGGTTCTTCCAAGGCATTTATGTGACGACGTATTGATGGATTTCGATTCGTTACGCGAACAACAATCCGGCTTAGGGACTGCGGCCGTTATGGTCATGGACCAATCGACTGATATTGTTCGCGCAATTACACGCCTATCAGCTTTCTATAAACATGAGAGCTGTGGACAGTGTACACCGTGCCGTGAAGGGACGGGGTGGATGTGGCGAATGATGAAAAAAATGTCTGCTGGTACAGCGCAGCCCGATGAGATCGATATGCTAGAAGAAGTGACACGGCAAATCGAAGGACACACAATTTGCGCGCTGGGCGATGCTGCAGCCTGGCCAATTCAAGGTTTGATCCGGCACTTCCGGCCCGAACTCGAAAAACGAATTGCTGAGGTTAAATCCGGCAACTCCCAAGCGGCATGAGGACGACGGCATGGTAAAACTAACCATTGACGGAAAAGAAGTAGAAGCTGAAGGCGGCATGACTGTTATGCAGGCGTGCGAGCAAGCGGGCATTGAAATTCCGCGTTTCTGCTATCACGAACGTCTTTCTATTGCGGGTAATTGCCGCATGTGTTTGGTCTCTATGGAGCGCGCACCAAAGCCGGTTGCATCGTGTGCAATGCCTGTAGGTGAAGGAATGGTGATTACGACCGACTCCCCAGAAGTGCAGAAAATGCGCAAAGGCGTTATGGAGTTTTTGCTCATTAACCACCCGTTGGATTGCCCCATATGCGATCAAGGCGGCGAATGTGATTTGCAAGACCAAGCCATGAGCTATGGTTCTGACCGCAGTCGTTTCGAAGAAAACAAACGCGCTATCAAAGATAAATACATGGGCCCTTTGATCAGCACGACAATGACCCGCTGTATCCATTGCACCCGCTGCATCCGTTTTGCCAGTGAAGTTGCTGGTGTGCCTGAATTGGGCGCGACCGGTCGGGGCGAGAACATGGAAGTGGGGACTTACGTTGGTAAAGCGCTAACGTCTGAGCTTTCCGGTAATATGATTGATTTGTGCCCGGTTGGCGCCTTAACCAATAGCCCTTACGCCTTTAATGCGCGGCCTTGGGAATTGAAAAAAACAGAATCAATTGATGTGACAGATGCTGTTGGCTCAAGCATTCGTATTGATGCCCGTGGACCCGAAGTAAAACGCATTCTTCCACGCTTGAATGAAGACGTAAACGAAGAATGGATTTCCGATAAAGCGCGTTTTTCATGCGATGGTTTAAAGAATCAACGCCTTGATACACCTTACGTGCGGCGCGACGGAAAATTGATTGCCGCCACATGGCCAGAAGCGTTCTCAGGCATTGCTGATGCACTTAAGCCTTTAAAGGGTAATCAGATTGCAGCCATTGCTGGCGATATGGCCGATTGCGAATCAATGACATTACTTAAAGAGTTGATGTCTGATTTGGGTTCCGAAAACATTGATTGCAGACAAGATGGCGCTAAATTAGATGCTTCGAACCGTGCAGGATATGTGTTCAACTCAACAATTAACGGCATCGACCATGCCGACGCGATTTTGTTGGTTGGAACGAACCCACGCCGCGAAGCCCCGGTTCTAAATGCTAGAATTCGCAAGCGCTACGTAGCAGGCGGAGTTCAAATCGCATCGATTGGTGAAGATTCTGATTTAACCTATCCTTATGCGAACTTAGGAAATAGCGTTTCAATTTTAAAAGACTTGGCCGCTGGTAAAGGCGACTTTGCAGAAATACTTAAAGACGCGGAACACCCAATGATTATTATTGGGCAGGGGGCTTTATCCCGATCCGATGGTGCTGCAATCCTCGACTTAGCACGAACAGCCGCTAAAAAGCTTGGAATGATCAAAAAAAGTACGGGTTGGAACGGCTTTAATGTGTTGCACACAGCTGCTGCACGGGTTGGTGGTTTGGATTTAGATTTTGTTCCGGGATCAAATGGCCGCGATGTGGCTGGTATTTTGGATGGTGCCGAAGCTGGTGAAATTAAAGCGGTTTATCTTTTGGGCGCTGATGAAATTGACACATCAAAGCTCAGCAAAGCTTTTGTGATTTACCAAGGCCATCATGGCGATGTTGGCGCACATTGTGCCGATGTTATTTTGCCGGGTGCTGCCTATACGGAAAAATCAGGCACTTATGTGAACACGGAAGGCCGGGCTCAAGTGGGTCGGTTAGCCGTCTTCCCACCGGGTGAGGCGCGTGAAGATTGGACAATCATTCGGGCTTTGTCTGAAACCGTTGGCAAGAAGCTACCGTATGACAATTTACAACAAGTTCGCGGTCGCATGGTCAATGTAAATGGTAATTTCTCAAATACAGATGACGTACAAACGGCCA
>JAPKAX010000010.1 GCA_028825025.1 Rhodospirillales bacterium
GGCGCCATCCAACGTTTATGGAGGTGCCATTAGCGATGGTGTGTCCGTCGGACCCATCTGAAACCTGGCGGGCTAAAACTTCCTGTCCGTTATCCAGCGTTACCAACTCCGAAGTGGTGAGCCCTAAATAAACAGATTCACGGTGAATTCCCGATAAAGTTTCAAGTGGCTCAATGCTCGATGTTGACGCATCAATAGCGCGAACAAGTTCAGAGCGAATGGAGACAGAAACTTTGTCGCCGACGGATGTTTTTTGGCCCCGCGATAGGACCGTAATTGAACTTGAGCCCAAATCGACATGGGTAACATCATCCTCGATTTTACTAACCTGACCATCAAATATGTTATTCTCGCCAATGAAATCTGCCGTGAAACGACAAATGGGGTTTTCGTATAGATCTGAAGACTTACCCATCTCAACCAGATTTCCGTCCGCAATGATTGCCATGTTATCGGCAACGGTCATAGCTTCTTCTTGGTTATGGGTCACGTGAATAAATGTCATTCCAATTTTTTCTTGAAGGCGCTTTAATTCGATGCACATATCACGACGTAAGTTTGCATCTAATGCCGCTAAGGGTTCGTCCAAAAGAAGGATATCGGTTTCGAGGACAAAGGAGCGGGCAAGCTGGACGCGCTGTTGTTGTCCGCCGGAAAGTTCGTGCGGCATCCGTTCACCATAACCATCAAGCCCAACCGTCTCGAGCATGTTCGCTACTTTGTCTATGATTTTAGCCGATGCTACTTTTTTCAATCGTAATCCATACCCAACGTTTTGGGCAACCGTCATATGAGGGAACAAAGCAAAACTTTGGAATACCATAGATGTTGGGCGCGCATTGGGGGGCAAATGGGATACTTCTTGATTATGCAAGAAAACTTGGCCCTCTGTCGGCCGAATGAAGCCGCCAATTAGGCGCAACAAAGTCGTTTTTCCACCACCACTAGGGCCAAGCAGGGCAAAATACTCACCTATGCCTATTTGTAAATCAATGGATTTAACCGCCTGAACGGAGCCATACGATTTCGATAGACCCTTAACTTCTACAGCAATTTCATTTTTTTCAGACATAAATTTTAGAATCCATAAAGTGTGTTTAAAAAATACTTAAGATGCCATAAGAGGTTCGGCTTTTGCCCGGGCAATGCGTTCAAGACGTTCAGAGCGGACTAATGTGAAGATGATGACTGAGCCTATGATTGCGATTGCAATATAGCTGACGAGACTGCTCATGGCATATGACTGTTCAGACATACCTTCGTTCAACATCTGTGATACTAATACTGTAGTGAACGTATCAAACCCACCTTTTAACAGGCTTGTGCGGGTGTATTCGTTGAAGCACAAAATAAGAGTGAACGCGCATGAGCTAAAAACACCCGTCCTAATTTGTGGGAACTCAACATGCCAAAAAGCTTGCCATGCCGTGGCCCCACAACTGCGAGCGGCTTCAGTTTGTTCTTGGCGGTACCTTCCCATGGTGATTAAAATAACCACAAACACGTAAGGTAATGTATATATAATAAGCCCGACAATCGCACTAAAATAACCCAAATCAAACCAAGTATCGAACCAGCTTGCGCCAACCCATTCACCAAATAATGTGAAGGCACCATTCAAGTTTTTGAAGAACACCAAAAGGGCTGCCCCCAGAATGTCAGATGGCACAAATAACGGAGACAACATAAGAGAGACAACAGCCAAAGGATATTGAGTGATTTTATATAGCTTTGCTGTAATCAGCCCCATGGGAACAACGAAAATGACGGTAATTGCTGATAAAATTAGAGTGCTTGTAATTGCATCCATCATTAACAAATCTGAAAAAATCAGCCCATACCATTCGAAAGTAAAATCATAATCACGCGCACCGAAACCGTTTTCGTTGAATGAAATATACATCACGAAAAAAACGGGAAGCATCAAAGTGGTTACGACCAACAGCGTATAAAGCCACTTTAGTCGGTATCCCCATTTACTACTGTAATCATCATTCATGGCATTAACTTATCGGTGTGAGGATACGGGTAAGATTGAATAGGCGGTGGCCTATATAAAGAAGCCCTAACAATGTCGCCATCATGATTGCGCTGACGGCCATTGCGAGCGGGAAGTCGAGGGCGCTAATGGCCTGCGTTGCAATGAGCCCAGCATTCACGGCACCCGGCCCGCCCAAAATATTTGGCAACAAGGCGACGCCCAAGCCATTAACAAAAATAAATAAACTTCCGGCAAAAATGCCTGGTGCCGCCAATGGCATAATTACATCAATAAAGACACGAATAGGGCCAGCCCCTAAGTCATCACAAATCTCGAAAACATATTTAGGTACCGCCTCCATAGCTAAAAATCCGGAAAAAACAATAAACGGTAAAAAGGACATAACTTCGCCAATAATCACACCCGTTGGCGTGAATAAGATGGCTGTAATCGGCTCATTTATAACACCTATTTTCAGAAGGACGTCATTAACAAGACCGTTGCGCTGTAAAAAAGGGCGGAGCGCAAAAATTCGAATAATTTCAGATACGGCAAACGGTAAGATAAACAGTAGTATAACCCGGTGCTGTGCGACCTGAGGAACGCGGCGGCGCACAAATACGGCAATGGGGAAACCAATAATAAAGGCGATCAATACCGATATACTCGAATGCCCCATAGAGGCCAAAAAATTATCAACACGGGCTGATGTGAAAAAGTTTTCATAAGCGAATAACGTAAACGCCGGTTTCATCCAAAACATTGTCCGCTCGAAAACACTCCAAACGAATGTAAGGGCTAAAGGCAACGCAAAGAACAGCCCCATAAATATAACAGGAAACGCAAACACCCCTTTCGATATAAAAAAGCC
The DNA here is from genome assembly GCA_028825025.1 of Rhodospirillales bacterium. Lineage (GTDB taxonomy): Bacteria > Pseudomonadota > Alphaproteobacteria > Rhodospirillales > Casp-alpha2 > JABMNT01. Next base: position 2,853 of record JAPKAX010000010.1, read on the forward strand.
TAAGCGTGGATAGGCCACGAAAAAAGGCGAGGTGGAATTGCTTCCACCTCGCCTAGTGTCCAGGGTATTAATTTGTTTAGTCAAGTTATTCACCTAAGCCGCTTGTACCTTCGCCCACCAGTCTTGGTAATCGCGCATGTGGGTTGGGAATACGTTCTGCCATGAATTACCTTTTACAGAATTTCTGGCTTGTTTGTTTTTAAGGCGCTCAGCGATTTCTGCTTTGGCTGCATCGTCAAAATCAGCGGGATTGGCTTCAACGTATTCGTTTACACCTTGCATTTGAGGAGTGAAACCAAGACCCTTCAATGTACGCGCACCGAACCATGTCGACATGTAAACATTCATTAAGTCATAGAAGGCTTGATCTTGACCGCGCGCAAGGCCGCCCTTACTTAGCATGAAAATATTGTTCCAAGCCTGATGGCCTTCTTTCATTGTGCCGTAACGGATGTCTTGTTTGCTTTTTCTGGCAGCGATAATTTGAATGGGTTCCCAGCAAGATGAAACAAGTACTTCTTCACTTGCGAGCAAGCCAACTCCATTTTGGAAACCATCCCAGAATGTCCGGAACTGGCCTTTCTTTTTAAGGGCGATCAAAAACTGGCAAACGCCTTTAACTTCAGCTGCCGTCATATCAGATGGGTTGACGATATCTTGCTTACCACTTTGCTTTAGATAAATCGCGGTATTGGTCAAGGTTGGGCCAAAGTCATTTTGCATGGCTGCACGACCACGGAACTGAGAATCAAATAAGGCTTCCCAGCTGTTCAAATCGGCACCAATTTTTTCATGATTATATGCCAATGAGTCTGCGTTCGCTATATAAGGGATTGCGTAAACTTTACCCTTATGTCGGATCGTATCTGCTGCAGAACCGCCTTCATTGTAAATTGGAAGTACGTTTTTCCAATTTGGAATGCGTGATGTGTCCAAAGGAACAACAGCGCCCTGAGATGCTAAAGCATCCTCCATTCCGCCGCCATTGTCAGAAAGCGCGTCATAAAGCTTCGATCCGTCACCAACGACCATTTTTTGGATAGACTCATCAGCCCGAGCACTTTTTGCACTATAAGCAATCTCGATACCAGCCTGCTTAGCCATAGCGCTCCAATCTTTGGCACCAACTTTGGCAACGCCAATGGTCCAAAGTTTCAAAGGATTTGCTGCGAGGGCGCTGCCCACTCCACCAGTTGCTGTAACGGCTAAAGCTGCCGTCATCGTTTGCAACATGACACGACGTGTAAATTCCTGCTGATTCATAATGTTTCCCTTTCAAAGTGCTTAAGCTTACAGCACTGCCCGTTTTTCAAATGAACCGCCTACCACGTTATTGTGGCGGAGATTTTTAGTTTTTATTATTTTATGTTACTCAATACTTCATGCATCAACAAATTATATAACAACACTATCAGATATTCCAAATCGGCATCAATGTGGGGCGTGTTATACAATCCTTGTGACCGTATCAGAGATTAAGCATTGCACACCCTCAAGATAAACCACAAAAAGGACTAAGGACTTCATGCACATGCCTCAACCATTGGGTATTTCAGCTGCTGGAGTTGAGCTGTGTACGGGTTCTATTTCGCTATTTGAACTGCACACAAAGACCTACCGGCAATCGATTTATATCAATCCATGCTCAATTGTTATGTTTCTATTGATGGAAGATATTTGGAGAACGATCAGCCCAAACCGTTAAGCCTTTACCTAAACGACATTCTCATTTCTAAGGGCAGCAATTTCATCGATTGAAAAATCCAAATCAGCTAGCACCTCATCCGTATGCTCTCCACATTCAGGTGGGGCTACCGAAAAAGAACTGGGCGTTCGTTCCAAGGTTATGGGTTGCTTAACAAATTCCATTTCTCCCAAAGCTTTAGACGTAACTTTATCTGTCACGTTTAAATGTTGAACTTGTGGGTCGGCAAAGGTTTGATCAATGCTGTATATAGGGCCGCAAGGCACCCCTTTATCATTAAACGCCTTAACCCAATCTTCTGAAGTTCGAATACAAATCGCATCGGCAATCATCGCGTTTAAAGCGTCTCGGTTATCGGACCGTTTTTCTTCTGTGTCATAACCCGGATGAGCGAACAGATCACTTCTTCCAATCGTTTCACAAAACCGCTGCCATATCACTTTTCCCGTAACAGAAATATTAACTTCACCATTCGATGTTTTAAAAACACCTGTTGGAATACTTGTTGGGTGATTGTTACCGGCTTGATCAGGGACTTGGCCATCAACCAGCCAGCGCGCGGTTTGAAAATCGAGCATAAACATTTGTGCCTGCAGCAATGAGGTGTGGAGCCACTGACCTTTTCCAGAATGCACCCGCTCTAACAAGGCGACCATAATACCCTGAGCGGCAAATAGCCCTGCAGTTAAATCTGCAATGGGGATACCGACGCGCATAGGTCCTTCGCCGGGCGTTCCGGTAATCGACATTAACCCGCCCATGCCTTGTGCAATTTGATCAAACCCAGGACGCTCTGCATAAGGACCGTCTTGACCAAAACCAGAGATACTCGCGTATATCAAACCCGGGTTTTCAGCACTTAGCGCTTCATAATCAATGCCCAGTCGATGTTTAACGCCGGGGCGGAAATTCTCAACAACCACATCGGCTGTCTTTGCAAGTTTCAATAAAATCGCGCGGCCTTTTCGATCTTTCAAGTTTAGCGAAAGAGAGCGTTTGTTTCTGTGTAGGTTTTGAAAATCGGAACCTTCACGCGCGCCGCCCATTTGTCCATCACCCACCAATGCGTCGGGCATCTCAATCTTAATAACATTGGCCCCCCAGTCTGCTAACTGGCGAACGCAAGTGGGCCCAGAGCGCACCCGCGTCAAATCCAGAACGGTATAATTACTAAGTGCAGATGATGCGGGTTGATTGGGCATTTAGGGCTCCTGTGTTGCAGTAAATTTAAAATCTCTCACACTGGAATGCGTGAAGACATGCGTCACTGTCAATACTTGAGCGTCAAGAAGTGCTATTTGTAAACAATGGATCTTAATCAAAAGTATCAAAAATGCGTCAGAGGAATTTTAAGTCGGATCAACTTGCAGCCCAAAGACTTGCCGCAATTTTAGCTGTAGATGTTGCAAGCTATACGCGTTTAATGGAGGAAGATACGGACGGAGCCGTCAGCGCATGGAAATCAACGCGCGAGGACGTCATTAACCCTTTAGTTGGCAAAGTACCCACTAAAATCATTAAGTTTACTGGCGACGGGTTTCTCGCTGAATTCATATCCATCCGCGATGCCGTTAATTGTGCGATTGATCTCCAAATGGCGCTTGTATCGAGCCCCCTTGATTTCCGTATGGGTATCCATTTGGTTGATGTTACAAATGATGGTATTGATGGTCATGGTGAAGGCGTCAACATTGCAGAACGGATTGAAGCCTCAGCGGAACCTGGCGGAATTTACATTCCAAGTAGTGTATTTAAGCAAGTCCACCACCGAATTGAAGCGGTCTATATTGATATGGGAGAACAAAGCTTAAAGAATGTATCCGAACCTATCCGCACATATCCAATTCGTGTCGATGACACTCCTTCTGAAAAAAGGCCCATTGCTCCTGCCCAATCCTTCCAATCTGCTGAACAGGACAAACCATAAATTTCAGTTTTGCCCTTTGTTAATTTATTAGGTGATGATGAGCAAAAATATTTTCAAATGGTTTGACGGAAGACCTTATAACGGCTTTAACCCGCTGGCGCTCATTTGACGTCATTGCCAAAAACTCCTGTTTTACTTTCAAAGGCACAAACAAAAACATCAAACACACTACCAATGCGCTTAATGCTCAATACGTCTTCGAAGGCAGCGTTCGCAAGGGCGAAATCCGTCTTCGTATTTAGGCTCAATTTGTTTACGGGAGCAATGGCCATCACGTTTGGACTGACAAATATGATAGCAACATGGATGACATTTTTGATGTCCAAGACGCTATTATTCAGGAGACTTACTCAGTTGTTGCACCCGAGCTCGATAAGGCAGAAGTTGGGCGTTAAAGCGATAAACAAGTAAACGACATGAGCTCATGGGACCTGTGTTTGCAGGTAAAAGCCCAGCTATATTGCCATACGCGGGTAGATAACCTTAAAGCCCGCGAACTCTTTTTGCGCGGAATAAACATCCAAACAGATTATTCCGTCTCCTGTTCAGGTCTAGCTCAATCTTTCAACCAAGACATTCTATTTGGTGGAACGAAAGACAGAACAGCAAGAGCGACCAAAGCCATGGAAGCTGCTCAATCTGTGATAACGCACGACAGGACATCCTCTTGGGCGCATCATCAATTAAGCACTGCCTATCAGTGGCTTGATCGTTTGGACCATGCTTTGAATGAAATAAAAGTGGCTGTTGAACTTAATCCAAACGATTTATACACGCTCCACGCTTTGGGCTACAAATCAGATTTAGCTGGTGGCTCCAATAGCATTAGGTACATGGAGCAGGCACAAAACTCAATCCAGAAGACCCCCAAGAGCCTTACTCATTTGGTATGTCTAGCTAGTACTTACATTGCCGTTGGTGGTTTTCAGCCGCAAGTGATCATGCGCGCCAAGCCATCCGGCGCCAACTCAATTACCTAGCTGCACATAACTTAATGGGCATCGCGCTGACACTCTTGGGCATCAAAAAGAAGCCCAGAGGTTCTCAAATCATGTCAAAGTTGGCACCCCTATGCCAGCGCAGACAAAAACAAACTGCTTCTCTGTTATTAAATTTCACCCGCCCCAAACTTTTTCAAATAACGCTTATTGAAAGAGCGCTCGTGTGATAGAAAGTCAGAACACTCATACACAGAGGGCATTATGAACACATTAAGTCGCATAGCTGCTGGCATCGTGATAACAGCATTCAGTTATTCTTCAGCCGGGGCTGCTGAAATCACGCTAACCTTACATCATTTTTTAAGCTCTAAAGCACCAACCCATACAAAGTTTTTAACTCCATGGGCAAAAAAAATTGAAGCTGATTCTAACGGTCGAATTGAAATAAAAATTTTCCCAAGCATGAGCATGGGTGGTAAGCCACCCGAACTTTATCGGCAAGTTCGGGACGGCGTTGCCGATATGGTTTGGACCCTTCCCGGCTACACCCCCGGTGTATTCCCGCGTTCTGAAGCGTTCGAGCTTCCCACCGTGCACCGCGGAAATGCTGAAGCAACGAACTTAGCCATTCAGGAAAATTTCTCTCTGATTGCCAAAGACTTTAAAGGTGTGCACCCGATTTTAATTCACGTTCATGCGGGCAATGCACTGCACACAGTATCAAAGAGTGTTCTATCGCTTGCGGATGTTAAGGGGCTTAAATTCCGGACCCCCTCGCGCACCGGCGCATGGATGATTCAAGCATGGGGCGCTGAACCTGTTGGTATGCCAATCCCTGCTTTGCCACAAGCCCTATCAAAAGGAAACATCGACGGGGCTTTGGTTCCGTTTGAAATGGTTGCCCCCCTTAAGCTTCAACAGTTAACCAAGTATTCTGTTGAAGGGGCAGATAAATCACGCTTTGGAACGGCTATCTTTATGTTTGCCATGAACAAAGATCGCTACAACAGCTTACCTGCTGATTTACAGAAAGTCATCGACAACAATTCTGGGGCAAACTGGGCTGGCCCGATTGGGAAAGTGTGGGACGCCAACGAAGAGTTGGGCAAAAAATTGCAAGCTAAATCTAAGGGTGGAGAAGTCATATCCTTAGATGCCAAAGCTAAAACTGAGTTTGATTCCATCGGCCAAACGGTTGTTGATAAATGGATTGTGGAAGCTAATAAAATTGGTATTGATGGGGCAGCGCTGGTCAAAGCGGCCAGAGCTTCAATCGATAAATATTCAAAATAAATTATATTAAGCGACTTCACTTGAATGAGTTCAGGGGGTGAACGTATGCTTGATGAAACGCAGAAACGATTAGTACAATTTCAATCTGACTTGAAGGCTCAAGGTCATCAGGTCGCAATTAAAACAGATGCGTCCTCCATTGCCTATTTAACTGGATTTTAGAGTTATCTTTCCATCGAGTTTTTTTCATTGAAGTATTTTCTAAGATACTAAAGTGCAGGGAAACTTATAACTCTGCACCTCACTCCTGCGGGTCCCTTCTTCTGGATTTGATCAATAATAGCTTTAGGCCCGTCAGTAGGGAAGATCCGTTTGAACTGTTGCCAAAAACTCGCTTGCCAAGAGTTCGACGCTCTTTGTAATTGGAACACCAGATTTTATAACTCTCGTAGATCGCTTTTTTTCTGACCTCCGCACCATCAATAAACAGTGTGTTATGAATAATCAGTTCTATTACAAACCCTGTAACACCTTGAGCGATCGTCTGGAGTATTAATTCACTGTGGCCATCCGTTTTTGGGATGTCACGAATCTCAAAATCAAATAAGTCATAATCCAGCATCGCATGTAATAAGTGCGCAGCCTCGGTGGAGAATTGATTACAGCAACGCTAGAATCCAAAGCCATCGACATCGCTCGCAAGAAGTTACCTTATTTGGATGTCGTCAAAGCAAAGCTATAAACGCGGCTAAATATGCGAATACATTTCCCGCCCGGGAACGTCTAATTTAGCACGCAATATAGTGCCTGTTTCAGACTCCGTTATGAAAAGATCACGGTTGTCAGCACCCCCATAAGCCATATTGGTGGTTAACATACCTTCACAGGATTCGATCCGGGCACGCGGCTCACCACGTGGGCAAAAGTGCCACACAACCCCAAACCCAACATGGGCAACGGCAAGCCCGCCTTCGTTATCCAATGCCATTCCATCAGGTCCTGACCCACCCGTCATTTGAACGTACAGCCCAACTTTGGCTACCCCGCCATCGGGCATGAACGGAACGCGCCAAACGGCGTTGGCGCGGGTGACAGCCAAATATAGCGACGTTTCATCTCTCGACAGAACCAACCCGTTCGGACTTGGAACATTATCCAAAATACAATCTAACGCCCCACTTTCCCGGTACCGAAATACCCGCCCAGTTGGATCATGCAAACCGGACAACCCTTGATCAGTAAAATACATATCGCCGTTGGATGCAAAGACCAGATCATTAACGCCTTTAAATCGTTCCGCCCGATAACGTTCTAATACAGCTTCAACACGCCCAGTTTTTGGATCGAGCTTCATAATTCCGTGTTTGTAATCGGCAATAAAGATCTGGCCGTGTTTATCAATCTTAAGGCCGTTAGGCCAACCGTCATATTCGGTAACGACGTCAAACACACCCTCGTTCGAGACTTTAAAAATTCGGCCATGAGCAATATCAACACAATACAAATTTCCGTCTAAATCAAACGAAGGCCCTTCAAGGAACGAGTGCGTATGGGTTAAACCCGGTTGATTATCGATCCAGTTCGACGGGGTTCCTGATTTTCGTAAGTTTTCAGGTACACGCGCAAAGACTTCGGTTTTGATTACAGGCGGTGCAGCAAACATGGAATGTCCTTTGGTTGAAATCTAATATCAGAACGATATAGGGCAGCATATAAAAGACAAGTGGTCATGAGTAATAAAACTATCTCTTTTTATTTAGATCATATGTACCAATCGAAAAAAATCATTTAGTATGATTTTTAAATTCATATATGAAAAGATAGGATCAGAAAATGACAATCGAAAAACGCCCTTTTGGCAAAACCGGCCATATGAGTTCTGCTGTTATTTTTGGAGCTGCGGCTCTTAAAAATGTTGATCAAGGGGTAGCCGATGGGGTTCTTGATTTATTACTTGAATATGGCGTGAACCACATTGATACAGCACCGCGTTATGGCGATGCTGAATTACGTATTGGGCCATGGATGGATAACCACCGTAAAGATTTCTTTCTGGCTTCTAAGGTTGCTGAGCGCGATTACCAAGGTGCCAAAGACAGCATCCATCGCTCACTAGATCAGTTACACACAGACAATATAGATCTGATCCAAATGCATGCCCTTGTTTACCCAGATGACTGCGATCAAGTATTTGCCAGCGGTGGTGCTTTGGAAGCTTTGGTTGAAGCGCGTGAACAAGGATTGGTAAAGGCCATTGGTGTCACCGGGCACGGCTGGACGATTGCGGCTATGCATCAAAAAAGCTTAGCGCAGTTTGATTTCGATTCAATCTTGATGCCTTGGAACTGGTTTGCCGCAAACCATGAACTTTACCGTCCTGATTACGACAAAACTTTAGCCATTTGCAAAGAACGCAACATTGCAGTTCAAACCATTAAAGGCATTGCGCGGGGGCCTTGGGCGGCTGGCGTTACACCGGATCGCAATACGTGGTACCAACCTATGGAAAACGACGATGCCATCCGCCAATCGGTCCATTGGATTTTAAACCACCCTGATATTTTCTTAAATTCAGCCGGGGATGTTGATTTATTACCAGCCGTATTTAACGCTGCAAATAACATGGGGCCAAAACCTAGCGACGAAGCAATGGCCACGCTTAATCGACAAGAAGGCACAACTTCTATTTTTGGGATATAGACTTAAATGAAATTTTCATTTTGCAATGAAATTATCGCAGACCGTCCGTTTGAGGAGTAACGTGCATTTACCGCTCCGTTTGGCTATGAGGATTTATAAATCGCCCCTTTTACATTGGGCGATGATACCCGATTACTATCTGATCGTGAAATCGAACGCACATTAACATTCCTTAAAGACGCGGCGATTGTTGCAACCGGGCTTCATTGGTTATTGATCAAGCTGGAAAACTTATCGTTAACAACGCCTGACAATGCTGTTCGTAAAGACACAATTTAAGTTTTGATCCATAACGTTGAGCTATGTACAGAACTGTGTTGGTTCATGGCTTACCAAAGCAACGGTCTTTTGGTCTGAATGAAGACCCGTAAGGCTCTATTGAACGGGCATTGAAGTGTTTCTATTGGTTGGCGGAAAAGCCGAAGCGAATGGCGTCACCTACTGCCTTGAGCCGTTGCACGCAGGGGAAACTCATTTCATCAACCGGATCTAAGACGGTGTCGAAATTGTTAACGCTGTAAACTCACCTGCGTTCCAAACCATGATCGATACAAGCTCAGCCGAAAAAGATGAAAAATATCAGTTTCGGATTTAATCCGCGAATAGATGCCATCAAGATATATCGCCCATATTCAATCTAATGACAGCAATCGCAGCGCCGTAGGGCAAGGCAATGACAAGTCCCAACCCATCCTTCATGCGCTAAGGGATACAAATTACAACGGCGTCATCGCCATGGAACCTCTTATATACGAGCATGACCCAAGCGCGTGCGCGGCCTTCACCCCTAAATACGTTAAAGGAATAATGTAAAACCTTTGATAACCAGTTTTATTAATCGATTATTTTAACGCGATCACTTTCAAAAAGCTCTTTAATAAAGCCCGGTGTTTTAAGGCCTTCCAGAACCTTGGCATCCAGCGCTTTTTCGAGCTCGCAAACGACCTTCAAATCAGCAATGACTTGGTCAATTATTGCAAAAGGAACAACAACAACTCCATCCCGATCACCAATAATGATATCGCCTGAATCAACCGTAGCGCCGCCAAGTGTAATCCGTTGGCCAACAGTTGCAGGACCGTTCGCTGCTGGAGAATTAGGGGTAATTCCGGTACAGAAACAAGGCACGCCAACGTCAAGAATTCCCGTTACATCACGCACGTATCCGTCCGTCACGAACCCTTCAACGCCCCGGTTTTTTGCAATCCCTAGCATTCGGTCTCCAGCAACTGCCGTTGCTTGATAACCATCCGTTGCCACAACAACGATGTCCCCCGGACCAGAAATTTCGATTGCAGAAAATGGCCCAATAATATCAGCAGGACCGGCATGGGCGGTAACCGCAACACCACAAAAGATGGCCTGATCATTACTGCAGGGTTTAATAGCACCATCCAAAGCGCCCCGGCCTTTCATAGCATCAACCACAAATCCCGTTTGAACGCCCTTAAAAGCGTCGACTTGAGCTTGTGTTGGGCGGGGGAAGTTCCGACGCAAGGTGAGGGTTGGGGGTTCTTCGATCATGACTTGGTCCTTACTTTTACTACTTGTTGAAAGCAACTAACTGATTATTTCTTTTTAGGTTAGCATGCCTTATAAAATGTAAAACTCTAGACAAAAATTTTACTCAAAATGCAAAATGATGGAGACGAATGTGCCCCCAATCTGGCATCAAAAAGCATATAGCATCAATGCAATGCGCGACATGGCCCGCGCAAGATTGCCCAATTCCATCTTTGATTTTGCCGATGGCGGCGCTGATGATGAAACCACACTTCGTCAAAATGAATCTTCTTTCAATCAATACACTTTAATGCCCCGCCCTTTAAATGGCGCTCAAACCAGAGATTTATCTGTCGAGCTTTTCGGCAAACGCCTAGACCTGCCGGTTATTATAGGCCCAACCGGGCTTTCTGGTTTGTTCTGGCCCGATGGTGAGCGTGAAACCGCGAAAGCAGCTCACGCCGCAGGAACCGCTTTTTGTTTAAGTCATGGCTCCACGTGCACCATGGAAGAACTTGCAACAACCGATGCCACGCCCCGGTGGATGCAAGTTTTTATTTATAAAGATCGAAGCTTTACTCAAGAGTTTTGTGATCGCGCTGAAGCTGCTGGATTTGATGCATTGGTCCTAACCATCGACAATCAAATTCCAAGCAAACGCGAACGCGATTTACGCAACGGTTTTACGATTCCCCCAAGTTTTGGGTTATCTGGTTATATATCGATGGCGATGAAATATAAATGGTTGTGGCGTATGCGAAATACGTTGAGCACCATGACCTTCGGCAACTATGTAAGGCCCGGTCAAGCTTCTGATCTTTCAGCTCTCGCCGCTCAAATGACGGAGCTTCTTGATCCTGGAATGACATGGGCCGATGTTGAATGGCTGCGCAAAATTTGGAAAAAGCCTCTTCTTATAAAAGGTATCTTGCATCCTGATGATGCGGCAAAAGCGATTGAACTGGGTGTTGATGGGATCATTGTATCAAACCATGGCGGACGCCAATTGGAAGGTGCAATTTCATCGATCAATGCTCTACCCGATGTGATTGATCAGGTTGATGGCCAAGTTCCCATCTTGATGGATGGCGGAATACGCCGCGGCAGCGATGTTGTTAAAGCATTGGCATTGGGGGCAACGGCCTGTTTGGTTGGTCGCCCACAATTATGGGGCGTTGCCACCGCAGGGCAAGCCGGGGTCGAGCGGATACTGGATATTTATAAACGCGAAATCGATATGGCCATGGGACTATGTGGCGCTTCCGATATATCAGAAATAACCACAGACCTTATTCGCCGTAACACCGACTAAACATTTTTTCCCATTGTTTCTTTCATGCCAAACTGTAAGGCTGCTAAGCGGGCATACAGGGGATTGTTTTTAATTAGCTCATCGTGAGTGCCTATAGCAACCATCCGCCCCTTATCGATGACAGCAATTCGGTCTGCATTTAAGACGGTCGCTAAGCGATGGGCAATAATCAGCGTTGTTCGCCCGACCATTAATTTCTCAAGTGCGGTTTGCACTAGCCGTTCATTTTCCGCGTCCAATGCGGATGTTGCTTCATCCAACAATAAAATTGCTGGGTCACGTAATACGGCGCGAGCGATGGAAATACGCTGGCGTTGGCCACCCGATAATCGCATGCCTTTTTCACCTAAAAACGTCCCAAATCCATCTGGCAATTCATCTAAAAACTCCGATGCCGCCGCGGCATCTGCTGCCGAGCGTACGTCTTCATTGCTCGCATCTGGGCGGCCATAGCGGATATTTTCCCAACCATCCGTTCCAAACAAAACTGGGTCTTGTGGGACCAGTGCCATCCGCTGACGAACATTTTGAGGGTCCGCGCTGCTGACATTTACGTCATCAATAACCACCCGGCCTATTTCAGGATCATAAAACCGCAACAATAATTGAAACACTGTCGACTTCCCTGCCCCCGATGGGCCAACCAAAGCAACTGTTTCACCCGTATTAATATCGAGCGTAAAATCAATAAGGGCGGGCATATCTGGGCGCGATGGATAATGGAAGGTGACGCCATCAAAATGAACCCGGCCTTGGGATGGATCGGGCATTAATATTGCATTTACAGGGGCCAGAATTTCTGGCTCTTCTTCAAGCAATTCAATCAGTCGTTCCGTCGCTCCGGCGGCGCGCTGAAGTTCACCAAACACCTCGCTGATAATACCAACGGAAAAAGCAACAACACTAGCATAGAAAACAAAGGCGGCCAATTCACCGCCACTAATTTCACCGCTTAAAACTCCTTGACCACCGATCCACAAAATAACGGCAATGGCATTGAAAACCAAAAGAATAACAATTGCGCTTAAAAGCCCGCGCGCCCATGTGCGGTGAATGGCCGTATCAAATGCATTTTTAACTTGAATACCAAAGCGCTTGCGGTCTTCTGTTTCGTGGGTAAAGGCTTGCACTGTTTGAATGGCATTAAACGATTCTTCGGCAAATGCCCCCACATCAGCAACCCGGTCCTGACTGGCGCGCGATAATTTGCGCACGCGCCGCCCGTAAATCAGGATCGGCACAACAACAATGGGAACAACCAATAAAACCAACCCGGCCAATTTTGCATTGGTCACAAACAGCATCACCACGCCACCCAAAAAATTAAGCGCATTGCGCAAAGCCATGGATGCTGAGGACCCTATAACGGATTGTAATAAAGTGGTGTCAGTGGTCAGGCGCGATAAAATCTCACCCGTTTTAGTGACCTCAAAAAATCCAGGGTGCAGCAATAAAACACGATCGAAAACAGCTTTACGCAAATCAGCAACAACCCGTTCTCCCAACCACGAAACCAAATAAAAACGGGCAAACGTGCCGAATGCCATAATTACTGAAAGCCCAACCAATAAAAGAAGGGCTTTATCTAAAGCTGTAGAATCACCGCCTGAAAAGCCGCTATCGATAAGCCCCTTCAAGCCTTGGCCAAGGCCCAACGTGGCAGCGGCTGTAATACTAAGGGCGATCAAAGCGCCAACAACGCGCCATCGATACGGGACCAGAAACGCTCCCGCGCGCTTTAAAACACGAAAATCGCTGGCTTTTGGTCGATCTGGTAAAGAAGAGCGAGCCACTAAAAGTGTCCTTTATTAAAATCGCTATGAATGGGGATTTTTATTTGGCCCAAACGTTATTTTCTCTTCCTTATTTGGCAGAATTAAGCGAATATTCAAGCTGTCTTCCTAAATCACTTTCTCTATATTTTTGGATCTATCCATGAGCCCCAATCGTCTGCAAACCCTATTCCTGAATTTAGGTCATTTCTTTGACCACATGTTAATCCTCATTTATGCGACAGCTGTCATTTCTATTAGCATAGAATTTGACAAGAGCTATGGCGAAATTCTTGTCATAGCGACGCCGGGGTTCTTTTTATATGGCTGCATGTCAATGCCCTTCGGCTGGATGGGCGACAGAAAAGGCCGCCACGGGCTTATGGCATTATTTTTCATTGGCATTGGGCTCGCCACGGTTTTGACCGCCTTTAGCACATCGATATGGCATATTGGCGTTGGGCTTACTGCCATTGGTTTTTTTGCCGCCATATATCACCCCGTTGGCATTCCAATGCTTATTCAAGGCATTGACCGTCCGGGCAAAAAATTAGGAGCGAATGGTGTATTTGGCAACATGGGCGTTGCCGCGGCCCCGTTGGTTGTCGGTGCGTTGGTTGTAACGTACGGATGGCGGGGTGCGTTCATTGTGCCGGGCGTTGCTTGTATCATCATTGGTTTTTTGTTTTGGAAATTAGTTCCGGTTGATACTCCCCCAAAGCCAAAAGACAACAAATCCGGAAAAGCTTTTGGTGAATTTATGCCGGGATGGCGCAGAGTTTTAATTATTATTGGTATCATCACATTGGTTGCCGGATTTATTTTCAGCTCAACTACGGTTTCCTTACCGAAACTATTTCAAGAACGCTTTATCAATGCTGTACCAGGAGATTTAGGCTTTACCGCGTTGGCCTCACTGGTATATGCCTGCGCATCCTTTGCTCAAATCGCCGCCGGACATGCGGTTGATAAGTTTTCAGCAAAAACTCTTCTTATTGGGTTGTTGTGTGGACAAATGATCGCTTTACCGGTAATGGCTTTAACCGAAGGGCCTACTCTGTTTTTTTCAGCCTTATTCGCCATGTCTTGTGTGTTTGGGCAAATCCCAATTATCGACACAATCATTACCCGTTACGTTCCAGACACTCACCGGGGTAGGGTTCTTTCAATAAAATATTTATTGAACTTAGGCGTTGGTGCCATGGCTATTCCAGTCATTGCTAGTTTACATACGTGGGGTGATGGGTTCTCAACGCTGTTCCAATTCTTGGGCGCGATTGCCATCATCATGGCCGTTGCCGCCTTTAGCCTTCAAAAGCAAGCCGTCGCGGCGGCTGAATAATACTTATATAACATGATCTAAAATTACGGGATTAACTGCAGTTGAAACATCGGCCGAAGGGTTGGTCCGATCCAAGCGTTTGGCAAGTGCTGAGATCATTATATATAGCCACGGCGAAACGCATCAACTTAAGCGCTTTGGCACAATGGATTTAGCCGGCCGTCAAGCGCTGCCTGAAAACACCATTTTCAGAATTTATTCGATGACAAAGCCGGTCATTGCTTCGCCAATTATGATGCTTCGTGAAGACGGTAAATTAGACCTCAATGATCCCGCATCTAAATTCATTCCAGAATTCAAAACCGCCGAAGTTGTCCGCTTTGAAAACGATAAAGATGTGGGCCTGGAACCTGTGAAGCGCGACGTCACTATACATGATTTATTAACCCACACTGCGGGTTTAACCTATGGCGGCCCTGATTATCCACCGGTCAGTTCGGGTTATAAAAATGCAGGCGTTGATTTTGCTGCGGCCTATGCTGATTTGGGTGAAATGGCGGCAAATGTTAGGGGTTGTCCGTTGTATTTTCAATCGGGGTCCCGCTGGATATACAGCATTGCTAATGACATTTTAGGCCGCGTTATTGAAGTTGCTTCAAAAATGACGCTAGATATGTTTTTACAAAATCGAATTTTTGCACCTCTTGGCATGGTCGATACAGGCTTCCATATCTAACCTGAAAAAAATCTCGGTTCCCATCAAACCTCGGTTACGACCAGAATAAAAATTTGATCGATACCAGCGAAGGATCAAATGATCGCTTCCTTAATGGCGGCACTTTTTTATCCGGTGGTGGTGGGCTGGTGTCAACGTCATCCGATTACATGAAGTTTGCACATATGCTTTTAAATAAAGGCTCACTGGGTGACGTTACGATTTTGCAACCTGCATCCACAGATTTGATGACACAGAAACGACTGCCCGGCGACATTCCATCCATGGGCTGCCCTGAACATAGCGCCATGGGTATGACGGGCATCGGCTACGGTTATGGCGTTGCGGTTATAGTTGACGCGAAGCGCGCATCGATTTAATACTCCAATGGAGACTTCGGCTGGGGCGGCGTTGCGAACACCTACTTTTGGGTTGACCCCAAAAAAGACATGATTGTTTTATTTATGAGCCAACTGATGCCCGCATCCTACATGCCGGTTCGGGCCGAACTTAGAGAGTTGGTTTACCGGTCAATCAATGATGCTTGAATTTAGGGCATCAATGATTTCAGCCGAAACAGATTGAGAGCACATAAAAGCCCGATGTTTACCCATTGGTAAATCAGAAAACTCGACCTTAGCAACATCGCTGGGTGGAATATTGGTTTCATCTATTGTGGTTTTAAAGGCATCTCCCAAAATCAATATATAATCATACCGACGCGCCATCATCATTAGGAAAAGCCCGTTGCTATCCTGCGCCGTTTTTACAGTTTTGGGCGTGAATTGTTTAATTTGAGCATCAATGACTTTCCCATAGGAATGACCATATTCAGCACCAAAAATAAGGGTCTTATCTGCCAGCAAAGATGCGAGTGTATTGTGTCTTAGCGCTTTTTCGTTATTTGCACGAACAAGCCCAATGGTCGGTTTGTCTTTATGGAAGTTTTTTGAGAACACCCCATATTTGGACCGGGCGGATGTTTTATTCCAGCCAACGGCACACACAGGTTGGCGGTTCGATTTGATGATTTTAAGATGTCGCTCGGCTGGCATCAGAACCCAATTAGCGGTAATTCCAGCCCGCTCAAGAATATCCGTTGCCCTTATTCCCACCACACCACCAACATGCCCCCGCCCCATTGTCACCGTAAAAGGAGATTGCTCAGCATACATAACCTTCAATACATCTGCTTGAGCTGAACTCGTAGGGGTTAGATGCGTTACAGCCAAAGCTAGTAACGCGATCATCTTTTTTTGTAGCAAAGTTTTAGAGCCTTTAATCAGTCGAAAGAATTAAGTTTAAAGCGGCAGAATTCATACAATAACGCAGGCCTGTCGGTTCTGGCCCATCAGGGAAAACGTGACCTAAGTGGGCATCGCATTTTGCACAAACGGTCTCTATCCGTTGGGCAAGCAAGCTGTTGTCATCTTTTGCGCCCACGGCATTTTTTGAAATGGGCTGATAATAACTTGGCCAACCGCTTCTGGAATCGTATTTAGCTTCAGATGAAAAAAGTGGATTTCCACAGCAGGCACACTGATAAATACCTATGTCTTTGCAGCCATCATAAATACCAGTAAAGGCGCGCTCAGTTGCCCCGTTTCGGGTGACTTCGAACGCCTCTTCCGATAGCAATTCCCGCCATTCAGCTTTGGTTTTTACGACTTTTTCCATTGAAACTCCTTCTGATGAGATTATTGGTCTACATCCAATAAATTAGCTTATATATAAACTTATCAATATTGATATAAAGGAATATTGCGTTAATGCATTAAATATTTCCATCGTAGGCTTTGCGTTCAATGGGGCATGCAATCAGGGTAAAAGTATCGCGCGATTGCGATTTGATCAGCTCAGCTTCTAAAGAAACCTCATCCATGACCGTAACACCCACACCCCCCATCGCATTTGCAACGGCAGCAAAATCAGTTCCACCGAAATCAACACCCAAATTATCATACCCAGAACCGCGTTGTTTTAATTCGATCAAAGCCAATGATTCATCGACAAACACAACAATAGGAACGGCCATTTTTTGATCTCTGGCGGTTGCCAAATCGCCCAAAATCATTTCCATTCCCGCATCGCCACAAAACGCAATAACCGGGCGTTCAGGTTCAGCCAATTTACGCCCCAACGCCAACGGCATGGCAACGCCCATGGTGCATAAAGCGGTTGATTGCATCAGCCCACGGGGCTCATAACATTCCCATGCTTGGCTAAGCAATATGCGGTGCGCGCCCGTATCAACGGCGGCAATTGTATTGCGCGGCATGGCGCGGCGTGCCGCTGCAACAATGGCATGTGCACCCCAATGCCCATCTCCGGAAAAGGCCTTTTTATGGGCAGCGCGAACTACCGATGGGCGATTGTCGGGCCAGATTTCTCTACTCTGTCCCCCTTCGCTCAATGCATTTAAGCCCGCGCCCACATGACCAACAAAACTTATTGATGCTTGGTGTACGTAATGAGTGTTCGGGCCATCACTAAATTCAATAACAGTTTTTTCAGGCCCCCATGCATTGACCCAGCTCGAGCGCATTTCGATGGGATCGTAGCCAACCAAAATAATCAGATCACTTTCCGCAACCAGTGGAAAAATAATTTCATCAGCTTTTGGCGACAAACCAACACCGCCCAAAGCCAAGGCATCGTCTTCTGCTAAGACGCCTTTGGCTTTGTAAGTCGTCAATAGGGGGATGTTAAATTTATGACAAAAATCAGCAACATCTTTCGCTGCTCTTTTATGCAAAACTTCAACACCAGCAATCATCAACGGGCGCTTGGCTTTTTCCAAAGCAGTCCGCGCTGCCACTAATTCAGGGCCTTCAACCGGGCCTGAAATGGCGGGCGTCACCCGGCGAACAGGCGCCGGAATATTTTGCTCCTTAGTTGCCAATGAAATCGGCACATCAATATGAACTGGGCCGGGCTTGCCATCCATAGCAATGGCGACGGCTTTATCGATAATCACATCAATGGCCCCATCAGCCATGGTGAACGTCGCTTTGGTAACAGATTTCAAAAGCTCGCAATGATCAAACACTTGGTGCGTGTACGTTTGCGCAACATCTGCATCAACGCAGCCGGTTAAATAAATCAACGGCACTTGATCTTGGTAAGCGTTAACAATCGCGTTGACCGCATTGGCAACGCCGGGACCAACGGTTGCTAATAAAACGCACGGCGCTTCGGTGAAATGATGGGTGCCTTCTGCCATGAAACCACCCGGGTTTTCATGCTTGACCAAAACGAACTTCATTCCGGCGCGTTTAAGGCCGTCCATCAGTTCCAAAACTTCACCGCCCGGAATGCCAAAGGCATGGCGACAGCCCGCATCATAAAGACGCTGGGCAATTATATCGGCTGTACTAGGCATTTGATTTCCCTTTCGGCATGTTCAAATAACCGTCGCGGGTTTGCGGGAATTTACGGTTCAGGATTTTGCTGGCAACCAAGTTGCGTAACACCTGCGCTGTGCCCCCACCAATCGTAAACATCCGTGCATCCCGGCACATACGCTCGATCGGTAAGTTGCGGGAATAGCCCATGGCACCATGGATCTGTAACGCATCATTTGTGACTTTAATCGCCATGTCAGATGCTAAAATTTTACCTTGGGCTGCAAGCAGCATATCTGGGAATTCTACACCCTCAATTTCAGCACTCGCGGCGGCGCGATAGACCATTGTTTGTGCGCCTGCGATTTGGGTAATCATATCAGCCAGCATCCATTGCAACCCCTGAAATTCGCAAATTGGCCGGCCAAACTGTTCGCGACTTTGGGCGTATTCTAGCGCCAGTTCGTAAGCACCTTCAGCAATTCCCATTGCAACCGTTGCAGCACCAACGCGTTGCGAATTATAAGCGTTCATTAAGCCCGCAAAACCGCGGCGAATACCGCTTGGGGGTACGACCATCATGTCTTCTGAAACAACCATATCATTGAACAGAATTTCACGCTCAGGAATACCGCGCAATCCCATGGTGGGTTCCCGCTCGCCTATGATCAAGCCCTCGGTTACATCGCGTACTGCAATAAAACCAGCGATACCAAGCTCCGTCCCGTTATCAAATACACGGGCAAAAATAAGATGTAATTTGGAAACTCCCCCCCCGGTGATCCAATGCTTTTTGCCGTTGATAACGTAAGTGTTACCCTTTTTATCAGCACGCGTCGTCATATCGGTTGCCGCACTTCCGGCATCTGGTTCTGTTATGCAAATCGCTGGTTTGTCACCGGCGAGAACAAGTTCTGCAGCTAACTTTTTTTGCTTTTCCGAGCCATAACTCATGATGGCACCAATAGCGCCCATGTTCGCTTCAACTGCAATTCGCCCGGTTACACCACAAACTTTGGCCATTTCTTCAACAACCAACACCGCATCTAAGTAGCTGGCACCACGTCCGCCATATTTAGTCGGTACCGTCATTCCCATAAATCCGGCTTTCTTTAGAACCTCAACATTGTCCCATGGGTATTGTTCACTGCGGTCCACTTCGGCGGCGTGAGGTGCTATTTGTTCTTCCGCAAGCTGACGCGCTTTTGCTTGAAGCTGCAGATGGGCTGGTGACAATTCATACATGAGAGTGTCCTATTTAAAATTTAGGGGATTAAAAACAATTATTTATACTTTAAGTCAAAGAACAATATGAAAAAAACGAATAATTTTAAACAATAACATAAGTATAATTCACCCTATTGCATAGCGCGTCGCCATTTCTGTATACAAAAGCCGGACTAATTCTGATTTTGGATTTTGTGTTCGCTCAACCAAGCCAATGGCCCGCTGAACCGGCGGATTGCCAAAAGGTATGACACGCACACCCGGTGGGAACGGATCGATAATAGGGCGCTTTGGAACAACGGAAACGCCTAAGCCGCTAGCAACCATAATTGAGATCGCTTCCAAACTATCGATTTCCATACCCGGATTAATTTGAATACCGCGTTCACGAATATGATCATCAATCAAACGCCCAGCCCAAGCGAAGCGTTTAAACCGGATAAAGGGCAAGGATTCTATAAGCTCTTTGTCCGTCGTCCCCTTTGTTCCTTTGGGCGCGATCACCATCAATGGCTCGTTCCCACAGGCGTGCCAACTGAGCCCCGCTTTCAAATCAGTGGGTTCACTAACCACAGCCACATCCAAATGCCCGCGCCGGACATCTTCAGCCAGTTCCGCAGAAAGCCCACTGGTTACTCGCACTAAAACATGGGGTTGAGATTTGTTTAAACTGACCAAGGCATTGGCTAATACGCCGGTTAAAGCCGTCGGCACGGCGCCTAATTCCAATTGCCCTGATATTTCATGATCCGATATGGTAGCGGTTAGGCCGTTACATAACCGTACAATATCGCGTGCCTTTTCGACCAAGGCCTTACCGTTCGCGTTCATCAATGCAGGCCGGGTTGAGCGATCAAATAATTGGATTTGCAGCAAGTCTTCCAAGGCTTTGATATGCAAACTGACCGCAGATTGGGACAAACTAATGGCTTCAGCCGCAGCGGCAAAGCTTCGGTGCTCCGATATAGCAATCAATGTTTTCAAATGACGTATATCCATTTAAAAAGACTACCCGCTATCAAACAAAAGGCAAAGACAACACTAGACGGATACGCTCACATGAACGATATTTAAGCATCATGACACAACAAACAGCACTTATAACACTCAAAGACGTCACCAAATCCTTCGGCACTTTGCACGCCTTAGATGGCGTTAACTTAACCGTTAACCAAGGCGATTCGCTTGTTTTGATTGGCGGTTCTGGCTCTGGCAAAACCTTGATGCTAAAATGTATCATGGGTTTAATTCCGCATGACGGCGGGACAATAGAAGTCGATGGCAAAAGTATTGCGACCCTCAGCCAAGCCGATAGGGATGGTTTTTTAAACCGATTTGGCATGACATTCCAAAAATCTGGGTTATTTGACTCAATGCTAACGTGGGAAAACGTTGCTTTTCAGCTTTTACAAACGGGTATGGATCGCCAAACAGCCAAAGAACGAGCCATTGATAAGCTGGCATCTGTTGGGCTTGAAGCTGCAACTGCGGATTTGTATCCGAACGAACTTTCAGGCGGCATGCAAAAACGCGTTGGCTTGGCCCGTGCCATTGCAACGGACCCGACTATTCTATTTTTGGACGAACCAACAGCTGGCCTTGATCCGATTATGACCAACGTGATCAACGAGCTTATTTTGGACGTAGTTGATCAATTGGGTGCAACCGTTGTCTCGATCACATCTGATATGTCGAGTTTAAAAGTTATCTCGAACCGGGTTGCGATGATCCATGATGGCAAAATTATTTGGGACGGACTGACATCGGACGTTGAGATTTCTAGCAACCCTTACGTTGACCAATTTGTTCACAGCCGCGCCGAAGGCCCGATCGAGATGGCCGTTCAAGCGCTTTGATATTCAACCCTTAAATATGGGCAGGCTTACCGTCAAGATTCTTATATAAAACGCCTTGGCGTAACTTCAAAATGCGCTCGTGTTCAGCTAATGCAGCTAAGTCCATGTCGGACGCAGGGGGCGTTTCGTGAATAAAGTTCCCATGCGTATCTTCACCTCGAACCAACCAAGCGCTGTCATTTTCCGCGTTTACTTGTTCAACATCGGGGGTGATATAGCGAATAGCCACGCCAATGCGCCGGTCATTCGATGCATTTGGGTCCGACGCATGAACAATCCGCACATCATGCAAAGACATTTGGCCGGGTGAGAGTTCAGCCAAAACGCCGTCATCTTCGTTGACGTCAACTGCAACCTCCTGCCCCCGGGTCAATAAATTCTTCTCATCCAAAGTATCCGTGTGTTTCACCTGATCCCATTTATGGGTACCAGGAATCATCTTCATACAGCCCGACGCCGCGGTTGCTGGAGAAAGGGCGATCCATGCGGTTACAACTTTAGGCTTTGATAACCCCCAATAGGTCGAATCCTGATGCCACGATACGTACGTTCCTTGGCCGGGCTCTTTAATAAATAAACTAGTGCCCCAAACCATTAAGTTTGGCCCCATAACATCTTCAACCGCATCAAGCATCTTTGGGTTTGATGCCAGTTCAGAGACCCAAGTCTGCAATAAATACAACTTTTGGCCCTTCGATAACTCGTACCATCCGTTATGCTTTTGCTCGTAGGCTTCGAACCGGTGGCGATAACTCGCCACCTGATCTGGGGAAAGGACATCGATAGGACAGACGTAGCCGTCTTGTTTATACTGTTCGACTTCTTGTTCGTTTAAACTTTTTGGCATTTGTTCCCCACGCGTTAATCAGACCAGCACCTCATTTTGTATCTGATCGGATCAATGCGCAACCATTGTGTAGCCCGGCTTAAACATTGAGCAAAAAAAAGGAACGAACAACCTTATACAATCCTTTTTAAAATCAATATTTGCTATGGCTTATCGGTTTTTGTGATCTAAAACTTCATCCCAGACCGGGCAGTCTTTTTCAACGACAAGCTTTACAGCCTATAGAATAACGCCAAAATTGGGGCGAGCAAACGTCATAGTTTGAACCGTTCATAAATACAATTCACCGTTCAGACGACACAGATACAAAGCCGATTCACTAACCAAATCCGGCTCACCAATTCCAACCGATATTTTGCCGTGCCCGGTTAAAATATACAAACCCCATTCGTGGGCTTTATCTAATTCTAAGCAATAGCCAAAAACGATGTTTTCAGTCTTCCAATTGGCCTTTGCTTGCTCAGCCCAGTCGTTACCGTCTTAGCTGATAACGACAACCTCAACACCGGCCGCTTTAAAATCATCCATTTTACGGTCCAGATCACTTATGTGATTGCCACATATTGGGCAATGCAGGACACGATAGGAGACAACCATTATAAAATACTCTGCTGATTGATCTGCTAACGACCAAGTTCCACCGCTAACGGTTTGAGCTTCTAGGTCTGGGACGGGTTGGTGTAGCATTAAAGTAGCTGGAGACGTCATCAAAATTTTACTTTGTGAAACTGAATTTAAAGTTATGAAAGTCAGCTAAGCTGGTCGCGTATCCCGATCAAGCCTCTGGAGTGTTTTTCACGGAAGCGTGATGCCAGGCACGGCTTTGGGCTTCGATAAAATGCGCTGAGCTTCTGGGCATGACGCTTTAATTTCTCACTCAAGCTCTTAGACTTCAGCCTCAACATCAGACGAGGTTAGTCGATCCGCTAAATCGACACTGATATTTACCAACAAGTCTTCAGGCCCTAAGTGCATGGTCCAAAGCTCATTGACGCCAAAAATCCCATCCCGCGCATCCTCCAAGGCACGAATACCACAAACCACAAGGCTTTTGGCACTTTCACCAACCAACAAGCCCTTGCATTCAATCGCTAAAAACAACGAAACACTGGCTAAATTGATGCTAATGACCACCGGTGCGGCACCATTTAAGACCAGCTTATGCAGGGTTTTGCCTAGGCAAATAACTAAAAAACCGACAAGCAACCCCATCGTTGCCGCAGTATCTTCAAGCAACACTGTAATCGTGGCGGGGGCTTTACTGTCACGAACGGCGGCAATGGTTCCAAGTTGCCTCCGGCACGATTGAACCCCCTTAAAACCATTCACCACGTAACCAATTCAAAAACAAAGGCCAGACCCAGAACGATGTAATTGATCATTTCATTTTCAAAATCATGAGGGGTCAGAATTTTCATCATGCCCTCATACATCGATAGCCCCGCAACAACCGCAAACAAAAGGACGACTCTGGTAGAGGTCTCGTTTAGCTCAATGGATAAAAATAAGACCCTTTCAACCGGCTCCTTATTTCGGCTCGATGTCGACATGAAATTAAGTAAGTGGGATGCAGACTATGGGGTTACCAACGGCTCCACATTTAGCCCCGATGGCAACACTCTTTAGCACACCCAGTCAAATACCCGCGAGATTTGCGCCTTTGATTTGGCTGACAATGGTTCATTATCGAACAAACGAGTACTGTTCCGGTTTAATGAACAAGGTGATTATCCAGATGCTATGAATACTGACGCCGAAGGGCATCTTTGGGTCGGCCATTGGGAAGGTTAGAAAATAAGTCAATTTAGCCCAAATGGTGATCATGTACGATCCATCAGTATGCCCGTAGCATGCAACACAAATATTACCTTTGGTGGGCCCGGTTTAGATATCATGTATATCACAAAAACAACCAAAGGCATGGAGCCTAATCTATTTAAGGGTTAAATCAATTTGCCAACAGACATCAACCTAGCTTAATGTTTGACTCTAGATCAAAACATCGGGTTCGGGCCATGATTAAAAATGTCCAAAACAAACATTCAACCGCTGACGGGTTAAAACCGACTGCCTTTTATTTAGGCCTCATAACCTTGAGTATTGGGTTTGGGTTTATTGTATATTGGGGGTTTTACAAATTCCTGACCGCAGCCTTTATCGGTTTCACCGCTATCACGGTCGGAACTAAATTCAATTCCGGTGCCCCTTGGAAATCATATTGGAGATCTTTCAAGTCCGCGATGATCTTAGTCGGCGCTTTGGTCGGTATAAGCTCTGTTGTTGGTGTTACCCTTGGGGCCATAGGGACAGTGATTTATTTAATTTTTTCGTAATCTGATCCAAAATACGGGACAATCCCTCTCTTGTTTACCTAAGAAGCTTTTTTCTATGGGTAGTCGCCCCTCGTCTTTACCGCGTTCCGCCTTTTGTATTTATAACTTTTACCACAACTTAGAAGCTCAAAAAAAATTTAGGATCATTCCAGTGTGAACGCACATTAACTCCCGCTCGGTTTTGTTGCGTTTGGAAAGAACAACGGCTTGCCGCCGACCCGATGCGCGCCAATTGCTTTTTGTCCTGAGGACGAGGTTAGCCAATCAATAAAGGTTTGCCCTTCGTTTGATTTTGTATGGGAATGCAGGGTTTTATTCACAAGGATAACGCCATAGGGGTTAAACAGCTCCACATCACCTTCAGTCAAAAGCACCAGGTCCTTTTTATTTTTAAAGCTAATCCAAGTGCCGCGGTCTGTCAGCGTATAAGCCTGCATCCCAGATGC
Source organism: Rhodospirillales bacterium (assembly GCA_028825025.1). GTDB lineage: Bacteria > Pseudomonadota > Alphaproteobacteria > Rhodospirillales > Casp-alpha2 > JABMNT01. The sequence goes on from JAPKAX010000010.1 coordinate 27,996, forward strand.
CGCATTTAAGGTGGCCCCCATCCCCGAACCCGTTTCTCTGTACCACGATCCGGACACGGCCTTTACGTCAATTCCAGCAGACACCCATAAACCCAATTCCTTTTTATTAGTGCCGCTATCATCTCCACGGGATGTAAAAATAGATTTAGAGTTTTGTATTTTAAGAAATGCAGCAACAGCATCCGTCATTCCTTTGATGCCTGCTGGATCTGCACTTGGACCAACGATAACAAAATCATTATACATCACATCCCTGCGGCCAACGCCAAAACCATCAGTGACAAATTTTAGTTCTGATGGCTTATGATGGACGAACAGAACATCGGAATCACCCTTTTGTGCCAGCCGAATGGCTTGTCCCGTTCCAACGGCCACAACTCGCACATTAATCCCGCTATAGGCTTTAAACAGAGGCAAAATGTGTTTGAATAGTCCCGAATTTTGAGTCGACGTTGTTGAAGCAACGGTAATAAAAGATTCTGCAGCAAAAGATGCGTTATAAAAACTTAATAACAAACCAATTGCAAAGAGTCCTTGGACAATTATTTTCATTGTGACAATTCCTAATAATTAAACATTTTTCAATTTACGATCTTGGTTTTTTTCAATATGATGTTTCTAACATATCGACCCGTTATGATCAAATTATCATATTGGATCAAGGAGCCGTATTAACAATGACAAATTCTAAGAAAAAAGAGACACCTAAATTTCGTTTACGCATGAAGTTGGATATCGGTGAAGATGCCATTGGCCCCGGCAAAGCAAAATTACTGCATGCCGTTGATCAGCATGGATCAATTTCGGCGGCGGCCCGCGATATGGGTATTAATTATCGCCGCGCTTGGTTTTTGTTAGAGACTATGAACACTGCCCTTGGCCAACCCGTAGCCCTAACGACAAAGGGCGGAAGCGATGGAGGCGGGGCCCGCTTGACGGATGCGGGGCGTGCTGTCCTAATTGCTTATGAAGATTGCACCCGTGCGACTCACAAAAGCACATACAAAATCTTATCCGATTTACACCTAACATTAGCTAGCTTTAAGGATTAACGATGAAAGTTTTATTCGATGAACGTCAATTATTGCACGCGCCAGAAACGTATTTTCGCCAAGGCGTCGCCATCAAACACCCTGAACAGCCCGAGCGCGCCGTTCTGTTGCGCGATGCTTTGATTGCAGATGGTCACGAACTAACACAAACTTCTGATCATGGATCTGCCCCGATCAAGGCCGTTCATAACAACGATTATGTCGAATTTTACGACACTGCTTGGGATCGTTGGGTCGAATATGGCAGCGCAAACACCATCGCCGTTCCCAACTACCACATCAGCCACGGCATTAACCGATTACCAAAAGGTATTGTTGGGCAATTGGGGTATTACACCACAGATACCGCCTGCCCCATCACCGATGGCACGAAAGAAGCTATTTATTGGTCCGCACAAACGGCCATTGATGGGGCAAACCGCATTATGGAAGGCGAAAATTTAATTTATTCTCTGTGCCGTCCACCGGGGCATCATGCCAGCCGGGGCAATTCAAACGGTTTTTGTTTTTTCAATAACGCTGCGATTGCAGCTCATCATTTACGACAAAAATACGACCGGGTTGCGATTATTGACATCGACACGCACGCGGGCCAAGGCACCCAAGATATATTTTATGACCGTGGCGATGTAATTTTCACGTCTGTTCATGTTGACCCATCTGACTACCCACCGTTCTTTGCTTGTTACCCGGACGAGCGCGGCTCCGGCGATGGCTTAGGGGCGTCCTTAAACATCGCCCTTGATAAGGGAAGTAATGAAAGCGCCATTTTAGCTGGCATCGATGAAATGATTGCTGCCTCTATAGATTTCGGTGCCCAAGCCATTGTGGTTTCGCTTGGGTTTGATATGGCAACCGATGATCCGTTATCAGAACTTAATTTTTCAGGCGATGGGTTCGTCGGTGCGGCGGAACGGATTATGGCTTTGAACTTACCGACATTGTTGGTTCAAGAAGGTGGATATTTGGGGCCTTCCTTATCGAACAATGCTGTGCGATTTTTGCGCACCGCCGAAGCTGCCAGAAAGAACTAAAAAACGAAATCAGGCGGGTAACCAATGTCTGCCCGCCTGCTCTCAATCAAGAATTGGCCGATCGGGGTTACGCGGCCCTCCTTATGATGGCGTTTGTTTTTATTCTTCATATGATCCCGTATTTCTTTTTTCGTAACTTTCCCGTTGTCGTCCACATCATGACGGCTAATGATTTTGGTTAATGGTCTAGCGAACTCTTCAATAGTCACGTTTCCATTACC
>JAPKAX010000191.1 GCA_028825025.1 Rhodospirillales bacterium
GGGGATGTGTGTTGACGCGCCTGTTACTGTGACCATAATCACCAATCTGAACATCATAAAAATATGGACAAATTAAATGCGTTTGACGATTAATGGCGAAGATAAAATTTATGACGAAACCCTGACGGTTGAAATGTTATTGGGGAAGATTGGTCTTGATTCTAAAAAAGTGGCAATTGAACGCAATTTAGAAATTGTACCAAAATCAGCCTATACACAAATCAACTTAACGGATGGTGACCGACTTGAAATTGTTCATTTCATTGGCGGTGGGTCAGACGATGCAAATGACGATCCTTTGGTTATTGCCGGGCAAACTTTTTCATCGCGCTTGATTATAGGGACAGGGAAATACAAAGATTACGATATCAACCGCCAAGCTTGTGAAGCAGCGGGCATCGAAATGGTTACCGTCGCCGTTCGTCGGGTTAATTTAACCGATACGAACCAGCCCATGTTGGTTGATTATGTTGATCCAAAAAAATATACCTATCTGCCAAATACTGCGGGATGCTTCACCACAGAGGATGCGGTACGCACCTTGCGCTTAGCTCGTGAAGCAGGCGGCTGGGATTTGGTTAAGCTCGAAATTTTAGCCGATCAAAAAACCTTGTACCCACAAATGATTGAAACTTTGGCAGCAACAGAAATGCTGACCAAAGAAGGGTTTAAGGTGATGGTTTATTGTTCCGATGACCCAATCATCTGCAAACGCTTAGAAGATGTGGGCGCCGTCGCTATTATGCCCTTGGGAGCCCCCATTGGTTCGGGCCTTGGCATTCAGAATCCCGTCAACATCCGTCTGATTGTTGAACAATCCAACGTTCCTGTGATTGTCGATGCAGGCGTCGGTACTGCATCTGATGCAACTATTGCAATGGAACTGGGTGTTGATGGCGTATTGATGAACACTGCTATTGCCGAAGCCAGTGATCCGATTAAAATGGCAAAAGCAATGAAAGCTGCTGTTGAAGCAGGCCGTTTGGCCTATTTAGCAGGTCGGATGCCGAAACGCATGTACGCCGACCCATCGTCCCCCTTAGCAGGTTTGATTTAAGATCTCGACTAAACACAAAGGAATATTAGTATGACTAATGATTACGCAGGTATTGAAGCCGCCCTAATTCCCTATTTTGATGGGTTTTATGATGGCGACGTCGTATTATTAAAAAAGATTTTTCATCCATCGTGCCATTTGTATTGTGCAACCCACACCCCAATGACCGATGCAGATATGGAAACGGTCTATGGCCGTGTTGGTAACCGTACTGTTCCAGCTGAGCGTGGAGATTTACGGGAAGATGGGATTATTTCTATCGACCAGTCCGGGCCAGAATGTGCTTATGCAAAAGTCTATATTGCATTGGGAAATCAAATGTTTACGGATTATCTGACTTTGGTAAACATCGATGGCCGATGGCAAATCATCACCAAAACCTTCACCTACGTTCCGCGTCCTGAAGTCGAGCCTTTATAGAGATTTACGAAGCTGAGCCTTCAAAAGTAAGGCTCAGTCTTCGTTCGTTGCCTCAACAAATTGATCTGCCTCTGTTGAAATCACCTCTTCAGGCTGAACAACAACATCCGCTACTACCTCAACCTCAACAACAGCATTTGCTTCTGTCAAAATCACTTCTTCTGGCTCAATACCATTTTCAAAGTCTTTTTCTTCTTTTAGGTCGGCTTTTAATTGGGCTTTTGTGCGCTGTTTGGGTGTTGGTACAGCCACCAAGAATGCGGGCATGTGTGCACCTAAGCCTTTGACGGGTTGATGGTTTTGTTGTTGGGTTTGTTTTTTCGATTCGCGCGGTTGGCGTGTCTTTTTAGGTGCTCTTTCTGGTTTCTCAGCTTTTGCTGGTTCAGGTGCTACAACTGGTTCAACTGGTGTCTCTATAACCGTTTTGGGCTCAGCTTTTTCCACCTCAAAAGGGTCGATTTCAACCGTTGGCCTTTCTTCTGACGCTGTGCGTTTAGAGCGCCGACGCCTTGGCTTCTTCGGGGCGTCTTCTTCAGCTGTATCTTCAGGATTTACGACCGTCGGAGCGGCTTCAGCTTTTGCTTCAGGTGTAACTGCTTTCTGTGGGGTTGATCTTGGAGCCGCCATTTTCAGATCCGCTGCTTTCCCATCAAGCTTGATTTCAGGGATTATATTTCCTGTTACTTGCTCAATCGCGCTCAAATATTTGTGGTCTTCTTTTGTTGCTATTGTGTAGGCATGACCTTTGTTGCCAGCTCGGCCTGTACGGCCAATCCGGTGAACGTAATCTTCTGGATGGGTCGGCACGTCGAAATTAAAAACGTGGCTCATGGCCTGAATATCAAGTCCGCGTGCTGCAACATCAGAACAAACCATAAACTTAAAGCCGTCGGCTTTGAACTTGGTCAAAGTTTCCATGCGTGATGATTGGTCCATATCGCCATGTAACCGTTCTGCGGCAAAGCCATGTTTGACTAATGATTTGCAAACAATATCAACATCGCGTTTTCGGTTGCAAAAAATTAAGCCATTACGCGGGTCATCTTTTTCGATCAATTTACGCAAGGTGTCGCGTTTTTCTTTTTGTCCGCCGCCGGGGCGCTTGCCATCTGAATGTTTAACCATAACCAAAGCTTGGGTAATGGTTTCTGCTGTTTGGGCCGGACGACTGACGGTGATTTCTTTTGGATTACTCAAGAATTTTTCTGCTAAAGATTTGATTTCCTTAGGCATTGTTGCTGAAAACAGCAATGTTGTCCGCATAGGTGACAATAAGGATACAATCTTTTCAACGTCGGGTATAAAGCCCATGTCTAACATCCGGTCCGCTTCGTCAATAACGAGAGTACGAACGTCGTTCATCAATAAGTGACCACGTTCAAACACGTCAAGCAAACGGCCCGGTGTAGCGATCAAAACGTCAACGCCCTTGTCTAAAACTTTGAGCTGTTGAGCCATGCTTGATCCACCTATCAATAAGGCTTTTGATAATTTATGGTATTTGCCATAGGTGTCGAAGTTGTCTGCAACTTGAGCTGCCAATTCGCGTGTTGGTTCCAAAATCAAGGAGCGCGGCATGCGGGCCTTAGCCCGACCAGATGCTAAGATCTCTATCATTGGCAGTGTAAAAGAAGCGGTTTTACCTGTCCCCGTTTGTGCACATCCAAGGACATCGCGTCCCATTAATACAACAGGTATGGCCTGCGCTTGAATAGGGGTGGGTTCGGAATAACCTGCGTCATCAACAGCACGCAAAAGTTCTTCGCTTAGTCCAAGATCGGAAAAATTCATGAAGTTATATGTTCTCGTCCGCAGTAGTTATTGACTTTTAATGGCGCGGTATACCACTCGGGTCCCCCAGGAACGCGATAATACGAAATAGTAGGGCTTCTTATCCCTAAGTCAATCATTCTTGGTAGCAAAGGCATTTGAAGTTGTTTATATGGTGATAAATTAATCTGGCTATTTGAGATAAATTTTGGAAATGAACAATGCTTATTGAACCTGAAAGCTCCTGCCTGATCGTCATCGACATGCAAGAACGCTTAGTTCCCGCCATGCAAGCTCCGGCCCGGACCATTAAAAACGCAGTAACTCTAATGAAAGCGGCTCATGTATTATCTGTTCCAACAGTGCTGACGGAACAATATCCAAAAGGTTTGGGCCAAACCGTGCCTGAATTAATTACCGTATCTGAAGGCGCTCCGATTCTAGAAAAACTTCATTTTTCCTGTATGAAAGATACTGGATTTGCTAAACATTTCGTATCTTTAAAACGAAAACAAGCGGTTATTGCGGGAATGGAAGCGCATATCTGTGTGCTGCAAACCGGAATGAACTTGATGGAACAGGGATACGAGATTTTTATTGTTACTGATGCCACCTCATCACGCACACCGGAAAGCGAAAAAGCCTGTCTGGACCGTTTGAGTGCGGCTGGAGCTGGGATTGTGACCACTGAAATGGTGGTGTTTGAATGGCTGGGTCAAGCTGCAACACCTGAATTTAAAAAACTTTTACCGCTGATGAAATGACGCTTCGGCACTCAAAATATTGAGAAACAAAACATATGACTGAAAACATTATTTCGTTTCGGGGTCATACCCCTGAAATTTCTAATTCCGCCTTTATCGCCCCTACAGCTAGCATCATTGGTGATGTTAAAATTGGAGCCGGTAGTGGGATTTGGTATAATTGCGTGCTGCGCGGTGATATGAATGAAATACGCATTGGTGAAAACAGCAATGTTCAAGACGGCACGATTATTCATGTTGCAAGTTTAGGCCAAGGCACATACATCGGATCGCGCGTATCAATTGGTCATTTGGCACTGATCCATGCGTGCACTATTGAAGATGGTGCGATGATTGGTATGCAAGCGACGGTCATGGATGGGGCCCTTATTGAAGCGGGGGCATTGGTTGCAGCAGGCTCTTTGGTGCCACCTGGAAAACGTGTTTTGAAGGGTCAAATGTGGGCCGGGACACCTGCTAAATATATCCGCGATGTGCGCCAATCGGACCAAGGTATGATTGATTATATTTGGCCCGTGTATCGGGATTTGGCGGCGGAATACATTGATTCTGGCTTGGATACCGGTAAACCCAAATGACCAGTGATTTTGTAAATGGAGTGCTGGCGGGACATCGCCGGGCCATTGCAAAATGATGTCGGTTGCGGAACCGCGTACATCCGTCAACCGTGACCAATTAACTGAAATCTATAGCCATGCAGGCAACGCCCACGTGATTGGCTTAACTGGTATAACGGGCAGTGGTAAATCAACTTTGGTGTAATCTTTAACCAAATAGTTCCGATCGAAAGGTTTGCGCGTTAGCACTGTTGCCGTCGACCCTTCAAGCCCATTCACTGGCGGTGCAATGATGGGGGACAGCATTCGCATGGGTCAATTGGCAACTTATGAAGGGGTTTTTATCCGCTCACTGGCTACCAGCCGCGCTTTGGGTGAGTTAGCAAGAGCGTGTTTGGATACTAACGACATTTTCGATGCAGCAGGCTTTGATATAGTCATCATTGAAACCGTTGGTGTCGGCCAAGATGAAGCCGATATTGCCTCAGCCGCCCATAGCATTGTTGTTGTATCTGCTCCCGGATTGGGCGACGGAGTGCAAGCAATTAAGGCGGGTGTGCTTGAAATTGCAGACATTCATGTGGTCACCAAATGCGATAAACCCGACACTCAAAAAACCATTGGTGACTTGAAATCAATGATACGTTTGGGCCTTCGCAATAAAGACCGCATGAGCTGGAAAGCCCCGGTTTTGGCAACCAACGCCGAAGCAGGCGAAGGAATTACTGAATTATGCGAAACCATTTTGGCTCATAACGCGCATTTACAAATATCTGGAGAATCAACAATCTGCTAACGTGATATTGCTGAAATGCGGATCTTAAGAATCGCTCAAAACTTGGTTCGTGAAGCGGTTGAGGGGGAAGGGCAGAGTAAAATAAAAATCTTGCTGAGCCAAACTATTACCCGTAAAATCGGCCCATTACTGGCCGCCGCAAAGCTTATTCAGTGGCTGTTAAAAATATCTGATCAAGATTAAATGTGATGATTATTTTATGCTATTGCTGATTTATAATCTAAGAAAACATAAATGGCATGTTTCGAGTAACATTTGGATATATCCTATTTAATTCAAAGTAACGTCACAGATGCAGCCGTCTTCCGGATTTATGAAACCACCAGTGATACTGCAATACGGTACAGCTGGACTGTTTGCTAATTTGACCTGAATTAATAATAGCGATCTTGTCAGTTTCGGCAGCACCACATTCACAGACTTTGCTTAGTTTTATGTTTTAGTGACTTTTTTACTGGTTCCTGATCGCATTAAATCTCTTAACGGATAGCTAGAGATAATATGTCATTGTAATATATGGTGATTTTGCGCTATTAATGGAAAAATGCAGATATCAACTTTTGCTAACTGTGTTTGGAGTCTATTAACTATTTGAGCGTACTTAGATAATTAAGTATCAATTTACTTTAAATGTTATTGACGGTTTAAGGGAGCGGCATGAAATATGGCCACATAAATAATGAAAACAACGAATAGAAATTCGCGCCGTTTACGTAGCTCATTACGCAGTTCAGTCTCTGTATTTATTGCAGCAGGCGTCGTTGTTGGCTGTTCAAGTGTTCCCGATGCGATTAATCCTGTTGAATGGTATAGCAACTCTGTTGAGTTTTTTGCAGATGAAAATGCTGCTTACACCAAAAACAATCAGGCAACGCCAACTCAACAGAAAGCTGTTGCTGCAATTGATGCTGCAACTTCATTTCCAAAGCTTGCCACCGTCGATCAACAACGCCAACGCGCTGCAGCGCGAGGTAAAGGTTTAGTCGCTGATGTTAAAGGTCGTAAATATGCGCCCGTTATTGCTCGCCAAGGAGTAGCTGTAAATGCGTTGAACGCAGCTCCGTCCAAGCCGCCTGCACTTACCGCAGCACT
>JAPKAX010000192.1 GCA_028825025.1 Rhodospirillales bacterium
GAAGTCCCCTCTATAAACACTAGTACCCCGCACTGCGGGCATCATATCTAGGAATTTAAAATGAAAAATTTTACGTCAGGAATGGCATTAGCCTTCACCCTTTTGTTCGCTATCAAAACACCCAGCCAAGCCCACAGCCATAAAAATATGGCAACAGTTGGTGATATTCTCATCACTGAAATCTGGGCGCGGACAACGCCTAAAACCGCCAAAACCGGCGCGGCATTTTTTATAATTAAAAACAACGGCAAAACCGACGACACCTTGATCGGTGTTTCCAGCGGACTCGCTAAAAAGACTGAAATTCACCAAAGCTCCATGGAAAAAGGCATTATGAAAATGCGCCATGTTGGTAAAGTGGCCGTGCCTGCTGGTGGAATTGGGATTTTAAAGCCGGGCAGTTTCCATATTATGTTTATGGGTTTATATAACCCGATTAATAAAGGTGATGAGTTCCCCTTAACCCTTACTTTCGAAAAATCAGGGATCTTAAAAATCATGGTTAAAGCCCAAAAACCAAAGAGTAAAGGCGCTATGGATCACAGCAAAAAGAAGAAGGTTGAATAAGCCTGATTTTCATTTATCACACCCTTCAGGCGGCTTCATTTGCCGCCTGAAGGCACTTATTTGATAGGACAGAACTAAACGTCATAATTTTATCGTTATCGCAACCGTTGTTGTTATTATTATCACGGCCTCAATAAGCTGGCTTTCTATGGTCGATAAAAAAACTTTCGCAACAAACACACCCTAGTTTTCTTTGGGTATAAATTTTGCCCCAATGTCTGCCCCACAGCCTTACAAGATATCACACAAGCCATGGAGCAATTAGGCGACAAAGCTGACAACATCTTGCAGTTGTCTATTACCTTCGATCCTGAACGTGATACCTTTCCACTCTTGAAAGATTACGTCTCCAATTTTAATCGCTCCATCCTTAGCTTAACCGGAACGGCTGCTGAAACAGACGTTGCCATCATAGATTTTCAGGCTTTTTTTAAAAAGAAGAATCAGATGATGGTGATCCGGAAAATTATTTAATCAGTCATACCATCCGCATTTTATGTGATTGATCCGACAGACAAAACTATGGTCAAACAATTCAAATACGGAACAACACCGGATCAAATGTTTGCTGCTTTAGCAAAAGTTTTGTAGTCGGTGCTCCATTGACGCCTGCCCTTTCCGTGCCTAAATTCGTTGTATGGATACTATCATATGATTTCTGATCTCAACGAACGGTCACGCGAAGTCTTGCGTCAGCTCATTGATAACTACTTACAAACGGGTGAACCTGTTGGGTCGCGCACCCTTGCTCAAAAATTAAGCCTATCCATATCGCCGGCCACAATCCGAAATGTGATGTCTGATTTAGAGGATTTAGGATTGTTATTCGCGCCCCATACGTCGGCGGGGCGGTTGCCAACCGATGCCGGTTTGCGCTTATTTGTAGATGGATTACTTGAAATTGGCAATTTAACCCGCTCTGAGCGGGAAGCCATTGAAGAACAATGCGCCGGATCATCCCACAATTTAGATGCGTTAATGAATGAAGCCACAACAGCGCTTTCGGGGCTTTCTGGCTGCGCCAGCCTTGTTTTTGCACCCAAAACCGAAAGCCCATTAAAGCATATTGAATTTGTTAATTTAAGCCCTGGGCGCACATTAGTTGTTTTGGTCACTGAAAACGGCATTGTTGAAAACCGAATTTTCACCACCCCCCAAACCCTGCCACCATCGGCCTTGGTTCAAGCCACCAATTATTTGGGTGCGCGCTTGGTTGGCCGCACCATTTCTGAAGCTCATGATGAAATTATTACGCAGCTGGAAAATCATCGGGCGCAATTGGATGAATTGACCCGAAAGGTCGTTGAAAGCGGTTTAGCCACGTGGGCTGGAACCAAACAAGACGGCGCATTGATTGTTCGCGGTCAGGCGAATTTATTAGATGATATTTCTGCGGCAACAGATTTAGAGCACATTCGAACTCTTTTTGAAGCTTTAGAGACAAAAGAAGAAGTTTTAAAGTTGTTAAGCCTTGCGGAAACGGCTGAAGGAGTCCAGATATTCATTGGCGCAAACAACACCTTGTTTAACATGGCTGGTGTTTCCATGGTCGTTAATTCGTTCAGGAACACAAACCAAGAAGTTGTAGGTGCTATTGGAGTGATCGGGCCAACCCGCATGAACTATGCTCGCATTATTCCTATGGTCGATTACACGGCGAATTTAATTAAGCGCCTGATCGGGTAAGTTCCAATTTAAAAGGTTAAGAAGACGAATTATGACGAATACAAATCCAGAAAATAACTCAGACACTCCCGATATCCAAGGCGCTGTTGAGCCAGAAATCATTACGCCTCAAGAGATTAATGACGCCGAAGCGCAAGCTGAAATCGATGCATCCGAAGCCGTTAATGCCGAGCCCAGCAGCATCGACATTCAAATCAATGATGATGAACCGCAAAAAGCAGACCCAGAAGAGCGCATCCAGATTTTAGAAGCCCAAGTTACAGATCTAAACGATAAATATTTACGTACCGTAGCCGAAATGGAAAATGTACGGCGCAGAACTCAGGTCGAAAAAGAAAATGCGTCTAAGTTTGCCATTGCAAGTTTCGCCCGCGAAATGCTGACCGTTTCTGATAATATGACCCGCGCATTCACAAGCGTTGAAGGCGAAGGCAAGGGCGAGAATGCCGATGCGTCTGAAATTGCAGTCCAGTTTAAAGGCTTTATCGAAGGCGTTAAAATGACCGAAGACGGTTTGATGAAAACGCTGGATAAATTAGGTCTACAAAAGATTGAGCCCTTAGGGCTCCAATTCGATGCGAATTTTCATGAGGCTTTATTTGAATTTGAAGATAAAAATCAACCCGCAGGCACTGTTTCCCAAGTGCTCGAGCAAGGCTTTACCCTAAACGGTCGTTTGTTGCGCCCAGCCAAAGTTGGCATTACCAAAGGCGGCCCCAAACCCGGTGCTACGCCCAAAGAAGTACCCTCAGCAGACGATGGCGCCTCGAAAGACGGCCCATCTGCATACGATGCAAAAGGGGCTGAACCAGGAAGTCAGTTGAACGAAGAAACCTAATAACAGGCCTCATCAGATCGAATGTGTTGGCCCCTTTGTCTCAGGTCGAATTAGTCCACCATGCGAGATTGAAAATCAGCCGGCGAAACGATCTCGATCAGTTCCAGATCTTCCGAATGCTCCATTTCACGATGACGAATGCCGGCTGGTTGCATAACGCAATCACCGACTTTTGCTGTTTTAAAGCCATGACCTTCATATTCAAAGTTGATCCAGCCTTTAATCACATAATACATTTGGAAGGTACAATCGTGGACATGCCAATCACCTGTCGCATTGCTGCCTTCTTTGGCCCGGATCACATGAGCGATAACCTCGCCATTGCTGGCATCAGCGACACCTAAATCTCGGTATTCAAAGTAGCTCCGCAGACCGCGTTGCTCAAACTCTGATTTATCACCTTCATGGTGGCTAAATTTTTGTGCTTCAGACATTTTTATTCTCCCTATATGTAAGTCTTAGTTTAAAGTCCTTAATCGTCCCTGTTCAAGCGCATTTCTTTAAGCGTATACAAATAATCATGGGCTTGGCGCGGTGTCATCTCGTCTGGATTGGTTTCATCTAAAGCCAAATCAACGTCTGAAGGCCCGCTCGATTTACCCATCGGGCGCGGTGCTTCCGTCAGCATTTGAAACAACGGCAAATCATCGGCTAATTTTGAAGTCACTGACGTTTGTTCGCCTTTTTCCAAGCTTTCTAAAACTTGTTCCGCCCGCGTAACAACAGCATTTGGAAGGCCTGCTAATTTACCTACATGAATACCATAAGACCGATCCGCCGCCCCGGTTGCCACTTCATGCAAAAAGACAACCTCGCCCTTCCATTCCTTCACCCGCATGGTATGGCATTCCAAGCGTTCCAACTTGGACGCCAATGCGGTTAATTCATGATAGTGGGTCGCAAATAAAGCCCGGCATTTGTTTTCTACGTGCAAATGCTCAACAACGGCCCAAGCAATGGATAAGCCATCAAATGTTGAAGTTCCACGTCCTATTTCATCCAAAATAACCAGCGCGCGCGGCCCAGCTTGGTTTAAAATTGTTGCCGTTTCAACCATTTCAACCATAAACGTTGATCGCCCCCGGGCCAAATCATCGGCCGCCCCAACGCGCGAGAACAACCGGTCAACAATACCAATGCGCGCTTGATCCGCCGGCACAAACGAGCCCATTTGCGCCAACACACAAATCAACGCGTTTTGCCGTAAAAAGGTACTTTTACCAGCCATGTTCGGGCCCGATAACAACCAAAGCTGCGATGCCTCATCCGTACAATCATCAGCCCCCGCCAAGGTGCAATCGTTAGCAACAAACGAATGGTCATTTGATGTTTGAAGCATCGCTTCAACCACCGGATGGCGCCCGCCTGTAATTTGAAACGCGGTCGAGTTATCGATCTCTGGACGCATATAACGCCGCTCAACAGCCAACTGAGCCAAGGCGCTTTGGGTATCTAATTGAGCCAAAGACTGGGCCGCAAGCGCAATTGCTTCTGATTGTGCTTGAACCAACCCGACTAAAACCTCAAAAGCTTCTAATTCCAAAGCCAAAGCCCGCTCCGCCGCTTTTGCAATGCGACCTTCTAATTCAGACAACTCAACCGTTGTATAACGTACCGCATTGTTCATCGTTTGGCGGTGAATAAATTGGCTTTCCAGCCCACTATCAACGCTGTCTGCATTGCGGGCTGAGACTTCTAAAAAGTAGCCAATAGCGTTATTGTGGCGGATTTTAAGGCTAGATACGCCTGTATCAGCGGCATACTTAGCTTGCAGACCGGCGATCAATTGTCGGCTTTTATCACGTAATTCAATCAGCTCGTCCAAACCTGATGAATATCCCGTCCCAATAAATCCCCCGTCCCGCGCCAATAGGGGTAATTCTATGGCCAAAGCGCTGGTTAATTCACCAACCAGAACCGAATGTTCTCCCAAATCGTTACATAATGACAACAAACCCGGCGGCAATCCTAAGTCCGCGTTGTCACCCAAGCCTTGGCGAATGCGCATGCTGAGCCGCAATCCATCACAAATGGCAGCAATATCGCGCGGACCACCACGGCCCAATGATAACCGCGATAAGGCGCGCGCCATATCAGGGCTTGATTTTAAATGTGTACGCAAATCTTCGCGCGGCAAAGATCGATCGACAAAAAATTCAACCATATCCAACCGTGCATTAATCACATCGGGTTCGGTCGATGGCTCCGCCACCCGCAACGCCAACAAGCGCGCACCGGGACCCGTAATGGTTCGGTCCATAACGGATAACAACGATCCTTTGGAGTCGCCTGACAAAGTCAGCGTTAATTCTAAGTTCCGGCGCGTTGCTGCATCAATTTCCATAACGCTTCCGGCATGAATATGATGGGGGCGCTCTAGGCGTGGCAGTTTGCCTTTTTGGGTCAGCTCTACATAATCAACTAATGCGCCAGCTGCGGCAATTTCAGCCCGTGAAAAATCACCAAAGGCATCTAGAGCCGTAACGCCATAAAGAGCCTGCAATCGGCGTAATCCAGAGGCGCTTTCAAATTTTACGCTTGGTAACGGCGTTAAAACTTCGGTCCATTGATCCAGAACTTCAGCCGCACCTGGGCTGCGTAGCAAACCTTCAGAGGCCAATAATTCACTGGGGCAGACACGGGCCAAAGCCGCATCCAATGTACCATCAGATAAGTTTTGGGTGAAAAACGCGCCCGTCGACACATCGATCCATGCCAGCGCCAACGCTTGTTCCGCATGTGCAACAGAACACAAATAATTGTGCCGCTTAGAATCTAATAGGGTATCTTCCGTCACCGTTCCCTTGGTCACGATCCTCACCACATCGCGCTTTACGACCGATTTAGGCCCCCGCTTTTTAGCTTCAGCTGGTGCTTCTAACTGTTCACATATAGCCACTTTAAAACCGTGACGGATCAAGCGGTTTAAATATGTGTCGTGACTATGAACCGGAACGCCGCACATGGGGATGTCTGCACCCAAATGTTTGCCCCGTTTGGTCAGGGCGATATTTAGTGCCGCCGCGGCCTTTTCCGCATCTTCGAAAAACAGCTCGTAAAAGTCACCCATGCGATAGAACAACAACCCATCAGGATGCTCTTCTTTGATCGCCATATATTGCGCCATCATCGGGGTGACGCCGTGCTCTGGTTTTTGAGTTTGCGGATTGCTCACAATATTTTCTTAGCTTTAAGGGTTAAAACAAAAACACAGTCCCCTTTATCCCAAGCTCCGGGGCATACTTCAATAGCGCAATCATTCCAGACGTTCGATAGGTGCTTTTCATCTCATCAAAACCGAGCCAAAACTCTGCATTTTTACTTTAAACAGGATCAAAATTGACGAAGAGCAATAACTGG
>JAPKAX010000193.1 GCA_028825025.1 Rhodospirillales bacterium
ACTTCCGTATTACAAGCGTGGCCAAACATTTATCACAGACTCCGTCACGCAGGTACTTAGTCTTTAATGGCTTTTGGCACGATGAACAATGTTGAAGTCTAGGGCTCACGCTTATCGTCCTAACAGAATTTCATTAGCCAACTCACTGTTAGTATAAACCACAATAAAATAATTCATGACAACCAGTTTTGTGAGTGTAATTGCAACCTCCACCTAGTAAGGGGTTAGGCCTAAAGAATTTATCGAGCCTACAAAAATTTCCATAAAGGCTATAGGCAACAGCTCCGCGATTGATGGTACTATTACAACGAGTCCCTTAGAACTGATGGTTTGGTTTGTCCTTGTGGCGCTGATGATAAATCTCTGAGCAACGCAGAATTGCTGCTGACTTCCGCTAAATACAGTCCAGAAGCTCCGTTCTTTCATTTTTACCTTTCAAAAATAGCATAAAAACTTTTTAATCACCGTCAGCTGTACCTGGACGATTTTTTTGTGCACGGTGAGAACTCCAAGTTGGCAAAACTATCAATAGTGCTGCAATCATGAGAAGGCCTAACGTCATTGGCCGTTCCCAAATAAAAGCAACACCATCGTAGAGTTGCATTGAACGCGAGAAGTTATTTTCTATCATACCTCCCAAAATGAAACCAATCAGCAGCGGAGCTAAAGGATAATTTGCAAACTTCAAAGCTGTTGCACAAACTCCAAAGCCAACAAGAAGTAAAAGTTCCGTAGCATTATTTTGTCCAATATAAGCCCCCATCAATGTGAAAAACATGATGAAAGGGATCAGATAATTTCGAGGAACAGAAAGCACTTTAGCAATGTAAGGGATAAGAGGTAGATTTAGAACTAACAGGACAAGATTGCCAATATACATGGAAATAATAACAGACCAGAAGATCTGTGGCTCATCAATCATAAGACGCGGGCCAGGACTTACATTTAACGCAATCAAAGCACCGAGCAAAATTGCAGTTGTCCCCGAGCCTGGAATTCCCAGAGTTAGGAGGGGTACAAATGAACCAGTGCAAGCTGCATTATTTGCTGTTTCAGGTGCCGCTAATCCTTTTATGGAGCCTTTTCCAAATTGTTTTTGCTCTTCTTTAGGTGCGATGTTGCGCTCAACTGCATAACCTAAAAAACTTGCAATCGTAGCTCCGGCGCCGGGCAGAACACCGATGAAAAATCCTTGAATTGACTGCCTGAAAATCACAGGGGCAATCGATCTCGCCTCAGAACGAGAAATTCTGAGATCTTTAATAGCCCCATTTCCCGATCCTCCTACAGTCTTTGGGAGAAGGACGAGGAATAATGCCTCGGGAAGTGCAAACATTGCCATTGCTAAGGTAATAAAGCCAAAACCTGACTGCAAATCCATGATGCCCATTGTGAAGCGAGGCATATTAAACAACGCACCTTCACCGACAGTGGCCATTATCAAACCGATGGTGGTCATTAGAATAGCTTTAGCCACCTGCCCCTTGCCAGCGAAAGCTGCGATAGCCGATAGTCCGACGATCATTAGTGCGAAATATTCTGCTGAATGAAAGAGCAATGCAACAGACGAAAGCATTGGTGCAAAAATCATCAATAATATCGCTGAAAAAGTGCCGCCACAAAAGCTCGCAATCGCTGCGATTGTGAGGGCTTTTCCTGCTTTGCCTTGTTGCGTCATGGGGTAACCGTCAAAGCTTGTGGCAACGGTGCCAGCGACGCCGGGTGCATTTAACAGAATGGAGGACGTGGAACCCCCAAAAATTGCACCGTAATATACGCCTGCAAGAAGGATAAGCGCCGCAGCGGGGTCGCCCATAGAAATAGCAACGGGGATCATAATAGCAATAATCGACATTGGGCCTAGACCGGGCAACATCCCAATAAAAGTGCCAATGAGGCAGCCCCCAATAACAACAATCAACATTTTTATGGATAGGGCGGTTTGTAAGCCTATGAGTAAACCTTCAAGCATCCTATCAGTTCCATAGCCCAAAACCACGTGGCCAAGGCCGCATATAAATATTAAGTATTTCTGAGACTAAGTACCAGACGCAGAACGAGGTGATGGCGCCAATGAGTATCATTACTATCCACTTACGTTCGCCCAAGATGTATGCACCCATTATTAAGAAACTCGCTGTGGATAACAAAAAACCTAATGACTTCAACGTAAGAGCATAGAGCCCCATTAAAACCAAAAGACCGATGGCTTGCCCAATTTTGTAGTCAGGCAAACGACGGTAATCGATTTCACCCATCTCTTGTTCATGTTTTTCCAAACCGAAAAGAATAATTAAGGAAGTAACAATACCAAGTAATGATAACAATTTTGGAAATGTGCTAGGCCAGATCGGATTTCGCTTCATAAAAGGAGCTAAACCTCCATCCATATTAAACCATGCAGTATATCCATAAGCCAGGCAGATACCCAAGAAAATTAATGCTATCCAACGATCAAGAGCCATTATTTATCCTCAAGTCTATAATTGAAATGAGGGTAACACAAATATGGTGCTACCCTCACTTGCCTTTTTTACTTTTTAAAGGAAGCCAAGCTTCTTCATCAAATCACCAATTACTTTTTCTTGTGCTTCCAGGAAGATACGGAAGTCGTCTCCATTGTTATGGATGTTTACCCAACCGTTACGAGCACGAACTGCTTCCCATTCTGGAGTTTCATACATTTTTTCCAGTGCGGTTTGATACTGAGCTAGTTTCTCGGCTGGCAAACCGGGCGAACCAAAGAAGCCTCTCCAATTTACAAATGTTGTATCAATGCCTTGCTCGATCATTGTCTTCGCATCTGGTGCGGCGCTGACGCGTTCTGACGAGGTAACCCCAATAATTTTTACCTCACCAGCATTGGCCAAATCTACCGCTTCCGAGAAACCGGTTGAGAGGGCGGAAATTTCACCTGACAGCAATGCTGCCATTGCTTTGCCGCCAGCATCATATGGGATATATTTTACATCTAATGCATCTTTGCCTGCGGCTTCCATGGTCATAGCTGCAACGAGGTGATCCATGCCACCTGGAACCGAGCCACCGCCAATAGCTGTTGCTGAAGGATCAGACTCATAAGCTGCAACCAAATCAGCCATTGAGTTGATCGGGCTGTCTTTACCCACTACCATTGCTGCATAGTCGCCAATTGTACCGGCAACGAGGGTTAGGTCACGAAAACTTTGCGGAAAAACACCTGTTAGAGAACGTATAACGATCGGGGTTGAGTTGACCATCAACGTACCGTGATTGCTATCAGCGTTTTCGATCATGTACGCGATTGCTTTGCCGCCACCGCCGCCGGACATATTTTCGTATGACGCAGAGCCAACAAGACCCGCGTTTGTGAGAGCTTCACCTGTACCGCGCGCTGTGCCATCCCAGCCACCTCCAGCGCCGCCTGGAATAATAAAGTGAATGCTGTCAACAACCTGATGACCTCCTGCAAACGCAGCTGGTGCACCAATTGTAATTGCGGCTACGGCCGCGCTCAGCAGGACTCTTCGGCCCATTTTTAAAGTTGTCATGATTTCCTCCACATTGACAATTGCCCGCAGAGCGGACCAATAATGGCACCTAACCATCTCAACCTGACACAGACCTGTCGTGCTAAAAGTGGGTTAAATTTTCAATGAAATTTTTATTAGTAGAAGATAATCAAGAACTAGCCAGGGCAATCTGTTACAGGATTGAAAGCGATGGTCATGTTATTGATCATGCGCCGAAAATTAGGGACGCATTAGTTTTTGTGGAGGTTGGAGAATATGATCTAATTCTTTTAGATGTGATGTTACCAGATGGTGACGGGCGTGATTTCTTAAGACAGCATAGGGCTAAGAATCGAGCAACCCCTGTTATTGTTTTGACGGCACGAAGTCAGGTTTCAGATAGAATCAGTTTGCTTGATTTGGGTGCTGACGATTACATTACCAAACCTTTTGATCATGCAGAATTAGATGCGCGATGTAGGGCTGTTTTGCGTCGTAAATCTGGAACAGCCCAACCGATTAAAAAGTTAGGAGACGTGGCGTTCAATCCCATTGCCGGGATTTTAACCGTCAGTAATATTGATGTCACCCTCCGAAACAAAGAGTTGCGGTTGATTGAAACATTTATGAATGCTCCAGGACAGATTTTTTCAAAACAAAAGCTCTTTGATCGCCTTTTCTCGTACAGTGATGATGTGTCTGAGAATGCTATTGAGGTTTATGTCGGCCGTCTGAGAAAACACTTGATTGGATCGCAACTACGAATTTCCACGCATCGTGGACTAGGCTATCGTTTAGATCATGATTGAAGTGGGGCAAATTTCAGGTTCTTTGAGAAAAAGACTAATTATTACACTGATAGGCGGCGGTGCTATTCTGGCTGTACTGATTTATTTAATTGTTCGAACTTATGCGACACAGATCGCGCAACAGGGACAAGATAGTATCTTGGGTGCTTCTGTTACCTCAATCCTTGATGCTGCTAATCTGCGTAAGGGGGATATAGAAATCGATTTTCCTTATGCTTCGTTCTCAATGCTAAAAACAGATTCTGATGATAGAATTTTTTACGCAATTTACCAAGATGAAAAATTTTTATCTGGGTATGAAAGATTAGCTAAAATGAACCCTAAAACAGGCACTGGAAGCACTTTTGGGAATACCATATTTAAGGGTGCAAACGTTAGGCTTGCTTCAGCATCGAGGACACTCGTTGGAGAAGGGTTAAGAACCGAACTGAGTATCACTGTGGCTCAAACAAGAGACAGCTTGAATGGTACTCTCAATCGAATTGGACAAAACGTGGCACTTTTTGGTGCAGGTTTCTTTTTGCTAGTAATAATTTTGGCTTTTTGGGCAACTTCTGCTGCAATTGCGCCATTAGCGCGACTTACCAGCTCAATAACTCGCCGTGGCCCACACGATTTAAGTCCTGTTATCAGTCCAGTTCCCCGAGAAATGGCGCCTTTGGTATTTTCATTAAACAAACTTATGGGACGGCTAGACCAGTCTTTGACCAGAAGCGAAGATTTTATTGCAGAAGCGGCGCATCGCGTTCGAACGCCGCTCGCGACTGTTCGATCATATGCCGAAGCTATGTTGCAACGGGTGGAAAAAGAAGAAAATCGTCGGGCAATGCGCTCTATGATCCGTGCAGTCGATGAGAGCAGTCGTGCGGCAGGTCAATTACTGGACCACGCAATGATTACGTTTAGAGTTGATAATCTAGATCGGCGGACTGTAAATTTATCTGAACTTGTGACTGATTTGGTAATACAGCTTACGCCCATCGCAGAGATGCGAGACGTGCAGATCAAGCTGGAAGCGGGGGAAGCTATACAAGTGTCTGCTGATGTTATCCTAATTCAGAATGCTATAAGAAATTTGATCGATAATGCTCTGAAATACGCACCACAAGAAAGCGTGGTGGACATTGTTGTAGTCGCAAATCCAAGACCAGAAATCTCAATTAAAGACGAAGGAACCGGCTTTCCTAATGAAGAAATGCATATTTTGGCAAATCGTTTTGAGCGTGGAAGCAATTCACAATCAATCACAGGATCCGGTTTAGGGTTAACTATAGCTCAAGAAGTGGCTGAGGCACATGGGGGTCGCTTGTCCCTCAGCAACCAAGTTAAGGGGGGGGCATGCGTTACATTTTCATTTTAATGTTTTCTCTATTTTCACCACCAGTTTTGGGACAGGGATGGGAGGATCAAAGATTATTTTCTAATGGGACATCATCACAAACACTGCGCATTCTGTCAAATACAGATACACGGTTTTTCGCTCCCATTATCGAAAGTTTTCTGGCCACCCAACCTTCCTTAAGTATAGATTATCTCGTTACTGGTTCTGCCGATTTATATGATACTTTCAGAACATCTCCAGCAGAATTTGATGTAGTAATTTCGAGCGCCATGGACTTGCAATTTAAATTGGCCAATGACGGGTATGCCTTACCGCTTAATGATATTGTTCATCCAAATTGGGCCCAATGGCGCAAAAGTCTTTTTGCATTTAGCACCGAGCCTGCAGCAATTGTTATTAATAGGAATGCTTTCAAAGGGATCTTAACACCCAAATCCCGGCAAGATCTAATTGAAGCACTCCGAGCGCGACCAGAGACTTTCAAAGATAAAATTGGCACCTATGATGTGCGTCAATCCGGTTTAGGATATTTTTTCGCAACACAAGATGCACGCTCTTCGGAGACCTATTGGCGTTTGACAGAGGTCTTTGGCAGCCTGAACGCTCGCCTTTATTGCTGCTCTGGAGATATGATAGATGATTTAATCAGTGGCAGAATTGCAGTTGCCTATAATGTACTCGGAAGTTATGCATTGGGCCGCACGGACGCACAATCGGAAATTAAGGTTATATTACC
>JAPKAX010000194.1 GCA_028825025.1 Rhodospirillales bacterium
CCGCTTTAGGATGTACACCTGGGAAATCAAAAATATTTTCGATAAGACGCCGAGTATTAGGATGGCTATGCGTTAAAGACTTTTAGAAGGGCCTAAAATGGAAACCCATGTCTTTGATATGGATAAAGAAAGTGCAACGATGACACCTTTGACAAAAAGGTTTATCGAATATTGGCTGAATTTTTCTAAAAATAATTTAATTCCAAAACAATCTATTCTGGATCTCAGAGGACTCGCTGAATTTGCAGCAAATTTTATGATGTATAAAGCCATTTCATAAACTCATATCCATATTCGAATTGCTGGTAGTGAAATGGTCCGCCGGCATGGGAACGAAATTACCGGTCATAATTATATGGATTATGTTTCCCTAGGAAATTATGGGGTTGTTTATGCATCCATTACATAAATAAAAAAATACCATCGGGCATTTATGCTAAATTTAAATCATAATTATCGATGGTCGGTTTGTAAAAAGAGATCACGCTGGATTTCCAATCATGAGCAGCTGTGGAATAAAAAAAATTAAGTCTTTCTTGTTAGTCAGTAACAAAAATCCACAGTGCCTAAATTCATAGAAGATACAACTATGCAAAAAGTGAACGTACCCATTTTAAAGTGTATTGATATTGTGACTGGTGTATCTACTTAACAGCCTCAGATAAAGGAGAAGGGGCTTAAAGCCCCTTCTCCTTTAATACTTAAATCAAGCGCCTAGGCGCCACCTTAGTCGGTCAAGCAGCGTAGCAAGCTTGATGTATCCCAGCGTCCGCCGCCTTTGCTTTGAACGTCGGCGTAGAATTGGTCGACCAGTGCGGTGACTGGAACGCGGGCACCGTTTTTGTTGGCTTCGTTGAGCACGATGTTTAAGTCTTTGCGCATCCAATCGACGGCAAAGCCAAACTCAAATTCGTCTTTAACCATGGTTGCGCCGCGATTTTCCATTTGCCAAGATCCTGCAGCACCCTTTGAGATTACGCCCAAAACTTTGTCCATGTCTAAGCCCGCCTTGGTGCCAAAGTTGACGCCTTCTGCCAAGCCTTGAACCAAGCCAGCGATACAAATTTGGTTAACCATTTTGCAAATTTGGCCGCTACCAATGGGGCCTAACAGCGTGAACGCTTGTGAGTAACAATCAACAACTGGGGCCGCTTCATCGAAATCAGCCTGATCGCCGCCAGCCATTACTGTCAACTTGCCGTTTTCAGCGCCGGCTTGACCGCCAGATACCGGGCCATCCAAGAAGCGAATGCCCTTGGCTTTGCAAGCCTCACCGACTTCACGGGCGACTTCAGCGGATGCCGTTGTGTGGTCGATTAAAATCGCGCCTGGTTTCATGCCAGCAAGAATGCCATCATCGCCATAGACAACGCTACGCAAATCATCGTCGTTACCAACGCAAGCACAGACAATGTCAGCGCCAGTGGCAGCTTTGTGCGGTGTTGCTGCCGATGCACCACCAAATTCTGCGGCCCATTTTTCAGCTTTAGCAGCTGTGCGGTTATAGACCGTAACGACGTGTCCGGCTTTTGCTTTATGACCTGCCATGGGGTAGCCCATAACGCCTAGTCCGATAAATGCTGTCTTAGTCATATAAAAAAATATCCCGTTAATTTGAAGAATGAATTCTGTAAGGCGCAAATTATAGGCAGCGATTATCCATAAACCCAGTGGTTTTTAGGGCTCTTTTAGAGGTTTATGCTCGACGGACGTCTGATCCGTGCCTTATACAACCTTATAACTAAATTTTGATGGGTTTTTTCTGATGAGCATTGCCATATCTGTAGAAGTCGCACCGGGTGAATTGATTGATAAAATCACCATTTTAGAGATTAAAAAAGAGCGCATTGAAGATGCGGCCAAAGTTAAAAATGTGCGGATCGAGTGGGAAACCCTGACCGCAGCGCGCGATGCTCATATTGCCCCATCGGCAAAAATGGATGAATTAACAGCGTCTTTAAAGGCTGTGAACGAAGAATTGTGGGTGATTGAGGACGATATCCGCGACTGCGAACGTAGCTCCGACTTTTCAGGTGAATTCGTTCAATTGGCCCGCGCAGTTTATGTCACCAACGATAAGCGCGCCGCCTTTAAGCGCGACATCAACGTGTTCTTAGGGTCGCGCATTGTTGAAGAAAAATCCTATGCGGCTTATTAAACTTTAATCATGGTAAAACTTTACCGCCTTGCCGACAGATTGCAACGCTGGCGAGCAAAATCGCGCCCCCGGCCAGATACTCCAAATGGATTACTTCTGTTGTCTTGTGGTGGCTTGGGCGATACGGTTCTTTTATCTCATGTGATTGAGGAATTTTGTAAATATGCGACTGAAAAGGAGCTGGTCACCATATTATTGCGTAAGGACGGAGCCAAAACGGCGTTTTTGTTCCCGGACCATATAAAAACCTACGTGGTCGATTTCCCCATGTATCACAAAGACTTATCTTATCGATCCGAAATATCAAACCAGCTCTATGACGCCAATTACCGTGCCGCTATTTCAACTGATTACCTGCGCCATCCCGATTTAGATGAAGCCATGATGCGGGCCACGGGTGCGCCTGAGATTATCGCTATGCAAGCTCGGCCGTGGGGTAAGTATCAAGCGCAATTGGCTAAAAATGCCCAGTCTTTTAGCTGTTTATTTGATAGTGGTCCAGCGTTACAAGACAAAGTCCTGCGCTGGTACAAATTTGCAAACTGGTTATCCGGTGAAGCCACAACGCCGCGCTTAAAGCTATCAAGCCCAAGCACACAGCCAAAAGCAGAGCCGCCTTTGGTGCTGATCCAACCGTTTTCCGCCGTTAAAGCCAAACAATGCGGCCCGGACGTGTATCAGGCGCTGTTTGATGCCTTACCCGCCGACACAGATATCCGAATTACCGGCGCGCCCGGTGAAATGGATAAAAACCCAAGCTATGCGCATCTGCTGGAGCGTGCCAATGTATCGTTCGAAGATGCCGGATTTGTTGAATTGGCTGACCTGTTAAAAGCGGCCAGATTGGTGGTGTCTGTAGACACCGCTGTGATGCATTTAAGCGTTGCCGTAGGCGCACCAACGCTTTGTTTAGCAAGTGCTGCTTACGTTGGTGAGATAGTTCCTTATGCAAAAAAATTAATTCCAAGTCACGTAGAGTTTTATTATAAATCAATGACTTGTAAGGGGTGCTTGGGGAGATGTATTAACTCTCTCCAAAATGGATCGTTCAAATGTATTGATGAATTAGAGACCCCAACTATCGTCGCGAAAGCGCTTCGATTATTAACGCGCCCCGACCCAACGGGCCTAGGCCTTTAGTAAAGTTGATAGGTGTTTTAAAAGCACTTCATTGGGGGCTAACATAACCTCGCCCTTGATCAAACGCGGCTCTACTTCATAGATGTGATATTGATCATCCATGACATCAACGCCCCCGGCTTCGCGGTATATGAGAATGCCTGCGGCATGGTCCCAAGGCTTCAAGGTGCCACTGTAGGAGGCGAAATCAAATTTACCCCTTGTCAGGTCCATATATTCACGGCCAACGCACCGGTAGCGCTTCATGATTGTTGGCAACCCGGCTTCACCAGCTAATTGCCGTTCCTGAACCTTATGCCGGGCCGAGCGTTTTAAAGAGCCGGTCATCTGGGCGATGGACTTTGCGTCGCTAAGGGTAAGGCGCTCCCCGCCCTGTTGATTATAATCCCAAGCCCCCTCGCCTTGTTTGGCATAAAGCGTCGTGTTTTCAATGGGGTCGTGAATCCAGCCCGACAGAATTTTCCCCCGATGAACCAAGCAAACAATAACCGCGAAACACGGAACGCTGTGGGCAAAATTATGGGTGCCATCAACCGGATCAATAATCCATACGGGTTTATCGCCACTAATCAGGTTAAGGGTTGCCGGATCCGCAGCAACGCCTTCTTCACCGATGGCCACAGAGCCGGGCAAAAGTTCGGTTAAACGACGCGATAAGACTTTTTCAGCCTCGATATCGGCAATAGTAACCAAATCACCTGGCGACTTTTCCAAAATATCACCCTCAGACAACCTCTCAAACCGAGGCAATATCTCAGCCTCAGCCGTTTCACGGATAATTATGGTAACCTGTTCAGGATCAAATTTCATCCCCTTTTCTCGCGTATTCGACAGGAGATTTAAAGCGTTATAACGCTTCAATTCGAATAAAGCTCCCGGTCCCGATGAAACGCTTCGTTGAAGTCGTCTAGCATTCGGGCGGCTTCGGTGTTGTAGTCGGCGCGTTGGATGAGGGCCCGGGTCATGAAGGCAGCGAACGATACGGCTTCGCCCTTGCCCCGCAAATCGAAAGTTTGGGCCATCGAATCTAGCTCCTCGTGAACGGATTTACGAGCCATGACGTTTAGCTGGGTTTTGACTAAGCGGTGCTTGTCGCGCCATTTTTTTTGAGATTTTGCCGTTGTCATTGCTGATTTATATCTACTAGTAGATATTTAAGCAAGTTTTCTTGAATTCCAGCTCTCAGTACCCTGATAGCACTTGCGCATTCGGCAGCTCTGGGGCATTCAGCCCTCTGAATTACTTTTCCCAATTCAGTACTCTGAATTTTTTCTAATAAGTATATGGTGACTATGTGGCCCCGCCCATTCTATCGTTGACCGAAGTTGTTGCTGCTTTCATTTCGCCGCCGTTGTTTAGCGGCTTGAGTGTCGAAGTTGGTAAGTCTGACCGCATAGCCCTTGTTGGGCGCAATGGGTCGGGCAAATCGACGCTGC
The DNA here is from genome assembly GCA_028825025.1 of Rhodospirillales bacterium. Classification (GTDB taxonomy): domain Bacteria; phylum Pseudomonadota; class Alphaproteobacteria; order Rhodospirillales; family Casp-alpha2; genus JABMNT01. The sequence continues at coordinate 4,735 of JAPKAX010000194.1, forward strand.
TTAAAATGATGGCGGGGTTGGTTGAGCCAGATGGCGGTACGCGGTTTGTACAACCGGGCACGCGCATCGCTTATTTGTCGCAATCGGTGGATTTCGGCGATCATAAGGACTTGCGGGATTTTGTTTCTGCTGGGTTATCGGCCGATCAATTGGATGCGACGTATTTATCCGACGCTATCTTGTATGAAGTGGGTCTTGACCCAGATCGTTCGGCGGATGGTTTATCGGGTGGAGAATCCCGGCGTGCTGCTGTTGCTCAAGCCTTGGTCAGTGAGCCTGACGTGCTTCTTTTGGACGAGCCGACCAACCACCTAGATATTACGGTTATCGAATGGTTAGAGCAAACATTGGCGAATTTCCGTGGCGCGATTGTAACCGTTAGCCACGATCGGGCGTTTTTACGGCGTTTATCGAAAGCCATTTTGTGGATTGACCGGGGCCGTGTGCACCGTCACGAACAAGGGTTTGCGAACTTTGACGAATGGTCAGAGACCTTATTAGAACAAGAAGCCGTATCGACGGCCAAGCTTGATAAATTAATTACCGAAGAAATCCGATGGTCGCGTGAAGGTATTTCAGCCCGCCGGACCCGAAACCAAGGTCGTTTGCGCCGATTATCAAGTTTGCGCGAAGAACGCCAAGGCCGCCCTAAAACACAAAATATGATGGAATTGAAGACCGATAGCGGGCAAAAGTCAGGTCGTTTGGTGTCTGAGTTGACGAACGTTAGTAAAGGTTACGCCGACAAACCGATTTTGGCCGACTTCTCTACCCGCTTAATGCGCGGCGACAGGTTGGGGATTATTGGCCCGAACGGTGCTGGTAAAACAACGCTTTTGAAGTTGTTATCTGGTGAATTAGAGCCCGATTCTGGGGCTATTCGTTTAGGTACCAACTTGCAACCTCTGCTGTTTGATCAAAACCGCGATGCCTTGGACCCAAACAAATCATTATGGGACACTTTGGCCGATAGTGGCGGTGATCAGATCAACGTTTTGGGCGAACCCCGCCATGTGGTTGGTTATTTGCGGGACTTTTTGTTCCATGAAAAGCAGGCGCGCAGCCCAGTTAAAAGTTTATCTGGGGGCGAAAAAAATCGATTGTTACTGGCTAAGCACTTGGCACGGCCTTCAAACTTGTTGATTTTGGACGAACCAACCAACGATTTGGATATGGAAACGCTTGATCTGTTGCAGGAAATGCTGGCCGATTATAAAGGCACGATCATTCTGGTTAGCCACGACCGAGATTTCATTGATCGTATTGTCACTTCGACCATTGTTTTAGAAGGCGATGGTGAGGTTGTTGAATACGCGGGCGGGTATACCGATTATATATCACAGAAAAAAATGTCCGAGAAGGCCGTGGCTGAGGAAAAGAAGAAGCAAAACAAAGCGGCCTCACAAAATAATGTTAAATCATCAAAAAAAGCCGCCAATCGCATGAGCTACAAAGATAAACGCGAGCTGGAGCTTTTGCCGGATCAAATCGCTCAATTTGAAACTGCGATTTCAGGTTTAAATGAAAAGCTATCGGGTGCAGGATTATCAGGCGAAGACATTCAAAAGTTTGCCGCCCAATTGGCAACTAAAAACGATGGCCTTTCTCAGTGTGAAGAGCGCTGGATTGAGCTAGAGTTG
>JAPKAX010000195.1 GCA_028825025.1 Rhodospirillales bacterium
CCCACCCAATAGGCAAGCTGGAATGCCTTAAGGGTTTTAGCTAGCACTTAAGACGGTTAGAAATAGATACGAAGCGACTTAACGCCAATAATTCAGGAAATTTAGTATGGATAATCTAATGCAAATTACCAAAGATGCGACGCGAGGAATTAACAAGCTACTGATCGTGTCCCTTTCAGCAGATCAAACAGGACAAGTAGAAAAGTTGATTGACCAAACCGTTATTAAGGCGATGCTAAAGGGCGTTGATGCAACCTTAAATTGCCCGGTTGCGAACCAAGATACAGCCCATAAAATCGCAACTGCTATACGCCAAAAGAATGATGCCTTGATTGTTAATTTACCGATCTTGCGATGATCTAATACCAAAGATCCAAATTATTTAACGACGTTTGATGGCTTGAATCTGGGTTTCCAATTTGGACAAAAAGCGTAACCGATCTTGTTTAGTAAAACTTGCATTACCGCCTGTGACCTCACCAATCTCGCGCAAATCTGTCATTAAATTGCGAACGGCTAAAGCCATTCCAATGCTATCGGGGGTAAACGGTTTTCCCGTTGGAGCTAAAGCCTGCGCGGCATTTTTAATACACCGGTCCGCCAAGGGAATATCAGACGTAACAACAATATCGCCATCCCCAATCCGTTGCGCAATCCAATCATCGGCAACATCAGGGCCTTGGGATACAACCACTTGCTCAACAAGCGGGTTTTCGCCAATCCTGATCCAACTGTTTGAGACCAAGTAAACTTTTAAGTTATGGCGCTCAGCCACCCGAAAAATTTCATCTTTAACGGGGCATGCATCGCCATCAACGTATATTTCAAGCATTTATAACGGAACCTCAGAACAGTGGTTGATTTATATCAAGGATTAGCAGTATTCCCCGTGATATTCACTTATTAAATCAAGGGTAGCCTAGCCTGCGATGTAAATTTTGTTAGAAGCCCATTGGAATGCACATATATTGAATTTTGAAGTTCTTAAACTCATCAAAGAATCTGTTTTATTTAGAGACTAGAAAGAATCGGCGATGAATTCTGCTTTAGAACATTGCCAAACCTTCAAATACAAATCCAACAGCAACTTATATAAATCTGGAGCCCCAGCGGATCAGGTTTATTTTATATTGGATGGAGACGTACAACTGTATTTAGGCTCTGACGATGGAAGACATGCTGTTTTAGGGATTCGTGAAAAAGATCACGTTACTGGGCTTACGTCCGCTTTAAGCGGAAGAAGTAACTATTCAAATGCAAAAACAGTTCGAAAATGAAGAATATTAATCATCTTCGCTTTCGTACTTCATTAAATCATTGCCCAATCCCCAAGTACAGGCGAGCATTTAATGCGCCAGCTTGCTGATAACGTGACCAGCATTTCACGCCATGTAGAGCGTTTACAACTTCTGCGAACAATGGAACGGTTGGCCGATTACTTGCTTGATACCGTCAATGACGATCAAACGTCTATGGCCCTCACATTGCCTTGCGATAAGGGGTTAATCGCAACGTGTTTGGAGATGGAGCGGAAAATTTTTCTAGAGCTTTGGCTAAGTTGCACAGCATTGGTGTCATCACAAAAGGGTGCCACATTGAGATCACAGACACTCTAGCGTTTAAAGAATTACGCGATCAACCCACGTAAAACCTTAAGCCCTGTTATTTGGTGTTATCTGGGTCAGAAGATATTATCAAATTAACAGGGGCGAGTTTCAAATCTTCTTTGACCAATGCATGCCCACGGCGAATACATAGCACTAGGTATTGTGCAGGTGTCATTCCAGCAATAGCAGCCCACGTCTCGATGCGTTGCCAGTCTGCACCGGGTAGCGCGCTCATCAGTTCATCTGAAAACTTCATCTCTGCCCCTCCGCAAATTATATTGCCCAACAGATCCTAATATTTTATTTCCAACACAGATGTAGGCGTTAAATTACACCACCATCACTTAGGCTTTGAATTTCATCGCTACTCAAGCCCAAGTCGGCTAGCACCTCGTTCGTATGTTGCCCCCGTTCTGGAGTAGGTATACCTTTTCGCGATTCGTGTCCACTGAGCTTAATCGCTTGTCCAACCAAATTAATTTTGCCCAGTTCTGGGTGATCGACCGGATGTTCCATACCCAAATGTTGAACTTGTGGGTCTGCAAACACTTGATCGATTGAATAAATCGGGCCACAGGGAACCCCCGCGCCAGCAAGAGATTCTATCCATTCAGCTGATGTTTTGGTCAGGGTAAAAGCTTCAATGGCTGAATTGACGGCGTTGCGATTGCTTGAGCGTAATTCGCCGGTTGCATAATTGGGGTTATCGCGCATTTCATCGGCACCCAACTTATCACATAAGCGGGTCCACATGGCGTCACCAGATGCTGCAATATTAATATGGCCATCGGATGTTTTAAAAACACCGGTTGGGATGCTTGTTGGGTGGTTATTACCCGCCTGCCCCGCAACCTCTTGCTTGACCAGCCATCGGGCGGCTTGAAAATCGAGCATCGCGATTTGAGATTGCAGCAGCGATGACTGAACCCATTGGCCTACACCCGTTTCGTCGCGCTCTAACAAAGCAATCATAATCCCCAAAGAACAGAAGATACCTGAGGTCAAATCAGCAACGGGAATGCCGACCCGAACGGGGCCTTGGCCGGGCAATCCGGTGATTGACATCAGTCCGCCCATACCTTGGGCAATTTGATCGAAGCCGGGGCGCCGCTCATATGGGCCATCTTGGCCAAAGCCTGAAATACTTCCAAGCACTATACCTTTATTGATGGCTTTTAATGATTCGTAATCAATTCCTAAACGGTTTTTAACATCTGGGCGAAAGTTTTCAACAACCACATCTGCGGTTTCAACCAATTTATTAAACAGCGCAACGCCATTAGGGTCTTTTAAATTGAGCGTGATGCCCCGTTTGTTGCGATGCAAATTTTGAAAGTCGGGTCCGTTGCGTGCACCACCCATTCCGCTTGAGGCATCAATGGCTTCTGGCGCTTCAATTTTAATGACATTAGCTCCCCAATCGGCCAATTGACGGACGCATGTAGGGCCAGAACGAACTCGTGTTAAATCCAATACGGTAAACCGAGATAAAGGGCCTTTGTAATTGTTCATGAAATGTTCCTTCTAAGAGCAGAATTTAATGTCTATTTTGATACGACAAAATCTTAGCACGCAAATTCCCGCGCCTCAATTTAGAAAACCTAAAATTTAGACAAAAAATGCCGGGACGATAATTCGACCCAGCGAAGGAAAAATATCGTCTCTATCTCAATTATAATCGCCTAGACATCCAAGATTTACATTGATCGGCATCACAGTGCATAAAAATGATCTATACATTTATTTAAATTCGGTTGCATTGCCCTGCCAACGCCATGGTTGTGTGACCTGGCCTTTCCAAAGCCCCCGTTTTGCAATCTGTGCTTTTTGTTGGATGTGATGAAACACATTATCTTCATCAGGCAAGGCTAGGGCCCATCCGTGTCAAGCATTTGCTTCGACAAATCAAAACCTTGTGGGTCTTAAAATTTTGCAATGACAGCCCCATTGCAGACTGATTTTTTGGAGTAACACATCACTTGAGCAACACCAGCCGTCAAATCCATTAACCCCGTCGTGGCGGTCCAACCAAAGTCATAAGGCCGAGATTTTCCTTCACAAATATGTCCTATTTCTGGAGCATCGATGGCATAAAGCCGAAACAGCTTATCACCAACCTCGATCAAATCTCCTTCAATCACATGCGGCGGGCCTGAAACGGGGCTAAAAGTTGCCCAGCACTCACACTCAGAACCATAGCTACGGCCAACACAATTAGGCCAGACAATCGGAATATTTGAAGGGCTGACATGTTATTTTTTACTTTCTGTTTTCATCACTATAATTTCATCCTACCCCATAGCAGACTGTTTTCTATACACTCGCGCTCAAATCATGCCTATTTGAGGTGACTTTATTATCGATATTTTGAGAGCCCTGTGTTCATCACCTATTGAATTTAAATCATTTAATGGGCTGATCCAAATTAGTCCGTGTCTGGAGAAATAAAATACCAAAACTAAAACGTCTTTTATTATCCACAACAGCAATCTCTATAGCTATTGGAGTTAGCATTGTTGCCGTATTATTAAACGCTCTGGCTGTTGCCAAACCAGCCCACGTCGAGATCGCCGAAAGCTGCAAACCTTGCGCAACGAAGAACTCATGCAATCCCTGTGGTGCCTGCAACCCATGTGGTGCCAGCGTTAATCCGGTCGAGATTATCTCTAAAGAAGCACAAGGTGCTTACAACTGCCTAAAAACAGATGTGGTTGCGGCCTATAGCAACACAGGTAATGCTATAATTAAGAACTACACAAATTGGAAAAAGTTCAATTCAGCCCCTTATTTAGCGGCAACGCACGGAGGGCGTTATTTGAACAATTACGCCAACAAAGCGGCGGCAACGGTGAATGGAAATACAAAAATTTGAAAAATTGCCAACCGGCTCTGTTATTTTAAAGATGGCATTACAGTCAACCCTGAAAGACAAACCGGCATCAGCCCGTTATTTGTCATGGAAAAAATGCAAGCTGGATTTAGTAAAGCCAGCGGCGATTGGCGCTACACGATGATTGCGCCTAATGGCAAAGGCAATGCGACCGTAACGTTTTGCATCGAATGCCACATGTCTGCAGACGACAATTACCTGATGATGTTTTTACCAGAAGAGCTAAGGGTCAATTAAACAAAACACCCAAGGTGGGGTTCCGTCTTTCATGAACTGTAAATAATTCGTAAACTCTCTAGGTACGGATTTCGTCAATTACATTCCACATTGGTATAATTAGCGAAGGCCGGGCCTTAGTCATAAGTTGCATAACCCCACCCACGGAAGAAACACATGACCCTACCCGCCCTAAAAGCAGAGATATGGATAAAAGCACAAATACGTATTTGTGATCTGAATTTGATATCAGCAATTTTAACCCGGCGCGGGGATTCAGATGCCGGGGCAATTTTATTGAAATTAAATAGGCTTGATGCAGGCGTTGAGGTTTTTAGCCAAACCCGCGATCGGGACGGTCTGCGTGCATGGATGCGAGGAACGCGGGAAAGCTTGGTATCAGATGCAGATGCGGAAGCTTATATCGAAAAGCAAATGCAATATGATCCCGACATATGGGTTTTGGAAATCGAAGATCCAAAAAACCAATACGAGTTTGATGGGAAAATTATATAGGGGTATTAATAATCATGAGGGACAGCGCTGCATTTAAAAGCGCGCCGCCCCAACATTGACTGTTCGGATATTATTCTGTGCGTTGAATTAAGTGGTAGCCAAACTGTGTTTGAACAGAACCACTAACAGCACCAACTTCTAAATCGAAAGCTGCTTTATCAAACTCAGCAACCATTGCACCATGGCCAAAAGAACCTAAATCACCGCCTTCTGCGCCTGATGGGCAATTAGAATGTTCACGTGCCAATGCAGCGAAATCTGCGCCGCCATCGATTTGTGATATAAGATCGTTTACTTCTGTTTCGGTTTTAACAAGGATATGTGATGCACGGATTTTATCAGCCATTAGAAACTCCTTAACATGAATATATGAATTTAAGTACAAGAACCCTACGTTCTGGGGCTTCTTAAAGCATTCCATAAAGGGCCATGCAATAGATCACTACTCTGTTCACTGCAATTTTACTTATATGGGTTATAAATAATAGAATAAATCCGAAAGACTTCGTCTATTGAGCAAGAAATCCGAATCGATAATTGTAAAATAACCGAGCACTAGACTATTCAAAGCATCGACAGAAGACAAAAAAGCCGTATTAATACCCTTCCTTTAGTGTCTTGAGACCAAAACCATTAAGAGGAAACGAAAATCTTGTCTATTTTAGTAATCAGACAACAACAAAAAGGTGTAAGCGTTTGAAGCTGGTTCTTACCACACTTTTTGGTCTATTCGCTTTCATCTCCTTAGGTGTTGCTGGTTCCGTCTTAATTATGCCCGATGACGACCTAACAGCACAGGTCCGCCCCATGCCGGTTATCGGCCCTTATGCAGACTCAATTATTCATATAAAATATAATACAATCGACAGCGCATCGTATTTTGTCGAAGACACTTTTTATAGCCTTAAATCAACATGGCATGGCATCACGCACTTCTCATTAACAGATCGAACTCAAAAAGTGGTAATCCAGCTGGATCCCGTTCGAATCAAGGAACAGCAATTAACTGTTCATGAAGCCCCACCAACCCCGCCAGTCATACCTACTGCGAAGCCTGTTGCGAAGCCTATGCCAGAACATGTTACGGAGCCAAAGCAGGAC
>JAPKAX010000196.1 GCA_028825025.1 Rhodospirillales bacterium
ACTTGCATGTGTTAAGCATGCCGCCAGCGTTCGTTCTGAGCCAGGATCAAACTCTCAAGTTGAATTTGAAATCATTAGCAGCAAGCTGCTAAATCTTTCTAGTTCACAAGAGTCGTCCTATGCACAATTAGTGTGTCACATGTTTGCATCATCCGAAGACAACACAAACTTGATTTTTAAGACACACAGACATAAGACGATCCATAATTCAGACCAATCTAGACGACCAAACCAACTCGCAATTTGTAAACAAATTACTAACCGGAAAATGTTGTGAACAACATCTCAGCCGCCGTCCGCGTATCCCTTCATATTACGTATTCTTAATTTAATTCTGCAAAGCTCGGAGGCATTTGAACCCCGTGGCATACCATAAAAGACTGTTTTAATGCCCTTGTTTGGAGGGCGGTTTATACGAGTTGGTTTGTGCAGTGTCAAACCCTTTATGGAAAGTTTTTTATCGCTGCAAAAAACTCGAATTTTATGGACACAACATAATGGATTTCTGCCATTTTTTCATCAACACACAGACATCTATTTGCTTCACTGCAACACATTTTTTGTATTAAATTAAGTAATAATTTTTAATTTTTACATTTTAGAGTCTCACGGTGCTATCTATAGCCTACAACATCTTAACCAAAACATTGATAAGATACCTTTCGGCGCAATACTTCCTTAATTATATAAGCCTTATGATTAAATATATTGATAGAATCGATCTTAATAAACTTGACAGTAACGACGCTAAAAGTCATGTTTTGACTAGATTACCGCCATTTTTGTCAATAATAGCCCTTAAACGAATCGCTATATAGATCGTAAAACAAGAAAGCAGTAATCTATTACATGAAACGCACACCTGAAACCAAACCACTTTTAAAAGGTCTTTATGCTGCACTCGGCTTCGGTTCGAGTATTGCTATTGCATCACTATTTATACTGAACACAACCGGATCCAGTGGCTACAACATGGATGGCCTTATCGGATCATCGCGTACGGTGTCTTTGGCTCCTCTCTCTATAGGAAACCCTATAGCCGCCTTTCGGGGTATTGAAACTGTATCTCCAGACACACCTTCAGACGTCTTATCCACGAACAACTTCGTTAATGTTGCGGTGCACCAATCTGTTAAAGCACGAAGAGGTGACACATTAGCCGCTCTTCTCAACCGTGCAGGCGCATCAAGACAGGATGCCGCTAAAGCAATTTCAGCTGTTAAATCCCATTTTGATCCCCGCCGTTTCAAACAAGGTCAAATTGTCAAAGTTGCATATCAGACGGATGCTGTTTCCTTGGCATCACAAAGTGTTGCTCCTGGAAATTTTTATGGATTTAGCTTAACCCCAAACCCGACAACTGAATTAAAAGTGACACGTGCGACAGATGGCAATTTCAAAGCTTGGAAACTTGAGCGCGTTTTAACAACCCAACCCGTCAAAGCAGAAGGCATTATCACATCAAGCCTTTATCTTGCTGGAACACGCGCTGGTTTAACAAATTCCGCCTTAGCTGAATTAATCCGGGCTTATTCTTGGGATGTCGATTTCCAACGCGATATTCGCAAAGGCGATTCGTTTCAGGTTATGTACAACCAAGTGTCTGACGATCATGGGAAAGTTATTAAAAGCGATGTTATTAGATATGCAACTTTAACATTAAGCGGTAACCCTGTGCGTATATATCGTTTCAAAAAAAAAGACGGTCATACCAATTATTATAATGAGAAAGGCCATAGCGCTGCAAAAGCTTTAATGAGAACCCCAATTGATGGGGCTCGTCTTTCCTCTGGGTTTGGCCGCCGCAAACACCCTATTTTGGGATACACCAAGATGCACAAAGGGGTTGATTTCGCAGCGCCACGCGGTACACCGATCTATGCGGCAGGGAACGGCACCGTTACATATGCTGGGCGCAAAGGCGGATATGGCAACTTCATCAGCATTCGTCACAATGGCACTTACACGACAGCCTATGCCCATATGAAAGGGTTTCGCCGGGGAGTTCGCAAAGGCAGCCGAGTTAACCAAGGCCAAGTTATCGGTTATGTGGGGACAACAGGGCGCTCAACGGGCCCCCATTTGCATTATGAAATTCGCAAGAACAACCGCCAAGCCAATCCGCTTCGCATTAAAATGCCATCTGGCAACAAACTTAAGGGCAAGCAGTTGGCAATGTTCCTGACAGCCAAAGATCAAATTGATGACGCTTATGCAGCCCTGCCTATGGGCCCACAAAAAGTTGCATCTGCAGACTGATAATCCGAGAACTTACTTATGAACATAAATTTAGCTTATTCAAAATTGGGAACAGGTACGCCGGTCCTTATTTTACATGGACTTTTTGGCTGCAAACGAAACTGGACTGGCATCGCTAAAGGCCTCGCAAATACACATCAGGTCTTTACATTAGATATGCGAAACCACGGCGAATCGCGTCATTCACCCGAAATGACCTACCCTGACATGGCCGCTGATATTACTCATTTTATCGAACAGCATAAGCTTGGGCGTTGCCCGGTTATTGGCCATTCCATGGGTGGGAAGGCATCAATGATACTTGCATTAACACGTCCAGAATTAGTCGAAAGATTATTGATCCTTGATATCGCGCCTGTGACTTACGATCACGATTATTCAGATTACGTAAATACCATGAAAGATATTAATCTTTCGCAAGTCTCGAAGCGGGGCGATGTGGAACCGATTATTGCAAGCGTCGTTGATAACCCTGCAATTCAAGCGTTCTTGATGCAAAATTTAGTCACCAATGAGCATGGTGGCTATAGATGGCGGGTTAATCTTGATGCCTTTACGGCTCACATGCCTGACATTTTGGGGTTCCCAGAAATCAGCGATCAACACACTTACACAGCGAAGACCCTGTTTTTAGGCGGCCGCCAATCTGATTATATAGCGGCCCCTTATCAAAGCGAGATTAAGCGATTGTTCCCAGCTGCCGAAGTTGACTTTATTGACGACGCCGGTCATTGGGTTCATGCCGATCAGCCTCAGGCCGTATTAGCCCGCTTTCAAGCTTTTCTGAAATAACGACATGCCACTTTGATATTGCCGCAAAGCAACGTTCACGAATGCAGCCATTCGCTCTGGTTTTGCGTTAAGCCGCTACCGACAGCTCGCCATTAATTGTCAAGCCATCTTCATTGGCAGAGACTTGAATGGTGTCTCCTTCATCAACTCGGTTTTCCAATATCAATCCAGCAAGTGGATTTTGTAAGCGCAATTGAATAACCCGCTTCAAAGGACGTGCCCCGTAAACGGGGTCGTAGCCCTCGTCCGCCAAACGGGCACGTGCAGCAACATCAAGGTCAATAGATAGCCCACGACCGGCTAAAAGGGCGCGCAGGCGGTCTAATTGAATATCAACAATGCTATCCATATGTTCACGGAACAAACGATGAAATAAAACAATCTCATCCAATCGGTTGACGAATTCAGGCCGGAAGGCTTGGCGAACTAAATCCATAACTTCACCACGGACTTCGCTCGAATCGTGTCCTTCGGTTTGATTAGCAAGAATCTCACCGCCTAAGTTCGACGTTAGAATGATCAGAGTATTTCTGAAGTCGACCGTCCGTCCATGACCATCAGTCAAACGTCCATCATCCAGAACCTGCAAAAGCACGTTAAAGACATCGGGGTGAGCTTTTTCGACCTCATCAAACAAAATAACTTGATACGGTCTGCGCCTAACAGCTTCGGTTAACGCCCCTCCTTCATCGTAGCCAACATAGCCAGGCGGTGCGCCAATCAATCGGGCGACGGCATGTTTTTCCATATATTCGGACATATCTATCCGGACCATAGCTTGTTCATCGTCGAACATAAATTCAGCCAAGGCTTTGGTCAGTTCTGTTTTTCCAACGCCGGTTGGTCCTAAGAACAAGAAAGATCCAATAGGCTGATTCGGGTCCTGCATCCCTGCGCGTGCGCGCCGGACCGCGTTCGAGACAGCAATCAATGCTTCTTCCTGACCAATAACACGACCCCTTAGAGCATCCTCCATCCCCAACAGCTTATCGCGCTCACCTTGCAGCATTTTGTCGACAGGAATGCCGGTCCAACGTGAGACCACATTGGCAATGTGTTCAGACGACACAGCCTCTTCAACCATCCGCGATGCTTGCGCCAGCTCTGCTAAGGCAACACGCTCTTCTAGCTTTGGTATCAGGTCATACTGAAGTTCACTGGCTTGTTCCAAGCGTCCTTCGCGCATCGCCTTATCAACGCCTAAGCGTGCACGCTCCAGCTCTTCTTTGTTCTTGGTCGTATCAGCAAGCATCGACTTGCCCGCTTCCCATTGCTCGGTCAGGACTTCTGATTGGGCTTCCAAAGCGATCAATTCATCGTTCAAAGCGCTCAAACGTTTTTTCGAAGCTTTATCATCTTCTTTTTTAAGGGCTTCACGTTCGATCTTCAATTGAATGATCTTGCGGTCCAGCTCGTCAATTTCTTCCGGTTTCGAATCAACCTCCATCCGCACCCGGCTACCCGCTTCATCAACCAAATCAATCGCTTTATCTGGCAAAAACCGATCCGTAATATAGCGGTTTGAAAGTGCAGCCGCCGAGACCAAAGCAGAATCTTTAATCCGAACACCATGGTGCAGCTCGTACTTTTCTTTAATTCCCCGAAGTATCGAAATTGTATCTTCAACCGTTGGCTCAGACACAACAATCGGCTGGAACCGGCGCGCTAAGGCGGCATCTTTTTCGACATGCTTACGATACTCGGTCAACGTTGTGGCCCCCACACAATGCAATTCGCCACGGGCCAATGCGGGTTTCAAAAGATTAGATGCATCCATTGAGCCTTCCGCAGCGCCCGCACCCACAAGGGTGTGCATTTCATCGATGAATAAAATAATCTGACCATTCGATGCTGTAACTTCAGACAGTACGGCCTTCAGGCGTTCTTCAAATTCTCCCCTGAATTTAGCGCCTGCAACTAAAGCTCCTAAATCGAGAACCAACAACTTTTTCGATTTTAGATTTTCTGGGACATCTCCAGAAATAATGCGTTGCGCTAAACCTTCAACGATCGCCGTTTTACCAACCCCTGGCTCACCAATTAGAACCGGGTTATTTTTTGTCCGCCTAGACAAAACTTGGATAGTTCGCCGAATTTCTTCATCACGGCCAATGACCGGATCAATTTTTCCTTCCGCAGCAGCGTCGGTCAAATCCATTGCATATTTTTTCAATGCATCGTAGGTTTTTTCCGCAGATTCGCTATCAGCTTTGCGGCCTTTTCGGTGATCTTTGATCGCAGAATTTAAGGCTTGTGGCGTCACACTTGAATTTTTTAGAACCATCGCAGCTGCCGTTCCTGCTGCCATTGCAATGGCCAACAACAACACTTCGGCACTTACAAAAGTGTCTTTATTTTTTTCGGCTAGCTTTTCGGCTTGTTCAAATAAGCGCGCAGTATCAGGCGCCAAATAGACTTGCCCTGCACCGGTACCTTCAACTTTTGGCAGCTTATTTACGTCCGCAGTAACGGTCTCGAACGCTCGTGCACTCTCTCCGCCCGCAGCATCAATTAAGGTGCTCGCAAGCCCTTCAGGATCTTCCAATAATATTTTCAGAAGATGCAAAGGCGTCAATTGTTGGTGGTTTAACTTAGTTGCTAGTGTTTGAGCGGATTGAATGAATCCACGCGCATGATCTGTGTAGTTTTCAAATTCCATTTTTTATTCCTCTATCTAGACCAAGTCCAAAGTCCCACAAATGTAGCAACTTCAAACCTCTCAAATTATTGAGGGTTCTTAACAATTATATGTGTCAAAAATCTATCTTCGCAAGTGATGCAATTATAGCCAACATTTATTAACAGCGCATTGACTTAACGTAGCACTCGGACGATGATTTTATAATCATGACTATAATTAACAACATCTATCGCTATCCGGTCAAAGGGCTAAGCGCTGAAGTCTTATCAGAGGTGCATTTAAATGCACATTCAAGCTTACAAGATGATCGCAGGTTCGCTATTGCATTGGGTTCAACAAATCTCGATATGAATAATTGGGGTTGGATGCCAAAAAATTATTTTTTAATGCAAGCCAAAAATCCTAGCCTCACTCAACTTGAAACAAAGTATGATCACGACACTCAAACACTAACGATCTTCAGGCGCGGCAAACAAGTTTCGCGTGGACAGTTAAGCAGCCCCATTGGGCGAACGATGATCGAGGATTTTTTAACTGCATTCATGGGTGATGAGGCCCGCGGGCGCGTCCAAATATTCGAGGCCCAAACAGGCGAAATGCTGTCTGATCAATCGAAGCCTTTTGTATCGCTTATAAA